>JAYUGK010000272.1:0-3650 GCA_043738415.1 Chloroflexota bacterium
ACATCGGCTCCTGGGGGCCGATGATCCTGGGGCACGCCCACCCCCCGGTCATTGCGGCGGTCACGGCGGCGGCGGCGCGCGGCACCTCCTTCGGGGCGCCGAGCCCCGGCGAGGTCGCTCTGGCCGAGGAGATCGTGGCGGCCATGCCGTCGGTCGTGCAGTTGCGCTTCGTGAACAGCGGCACCGAGGCGGCCATGTCCGCCGTGCGGCTGGCGCGGGCGTTCACCGGTCGAGATCGGATCATCAAGATGGCGGGCGGCTATCACGGGCACGCGGACTCCCTCCTGGTGCGTGCCGGGTCCGGCGCGACCGGCCTGCCCGCCAGCGCCGGGGTGACCGCCGGTGCCGCGCAGGACACCCTGGTGGTCGATTACAACGACCTCGACGCGCCCGCGCAGCTGCTCCGCCGCGGGGACGTGGCGGGGGTCATCGTCGAGCCGATCGCTGCCAACATGGGCGTCGTCCTCCCGGAGCCCGGCTACCTGGAGGGGCTGCGCCGGCTCACCGCCGACCACGGGACCCTGCTCATCTTCGACGAGGTGATCACCGGCTTCCGGGTGGCCCGCGGCGGCGCACAGCAGCGGTATGGGATTCGGCCCGACCTCACAGTGCTGGGCAAAATCATCGGCGGCGGCCTGCCAGTGGGCGCCTACGGCGGATCGGCCGAGATCATGGGACTGGTGGCGCCGCTCGGGCTGGTCTACCAGGCCGGCACGCTGTCGGGTAACCCCTTGGCCATGGCCGCGGGGTTGGCGACATTGCAGGCGCTCACGCCATCGGTCTATCAGCGGTTGGAGGAGGCTGGCGCAGTGCTGGAGGCCGGCCTGACCGAGGCAGCGGCGGCTGCCGGCGTGCCGGTGCGCCTGGCGCGAGCGGGCTCGCTGCTGACCGTCTTCTTCGACCACGACGCACGCTTCGCGCGCTTCTTCCACGCCATGCTCGACGCGGGGGTGATGCTGCCGCCCTCTCAGCACGAGGCCTGGTTCCTCTCTGCTGCACATGGCCGCGCGGAGCTGGATGCGACGCTGGACGCGGCA
This sequence comes from Chloroflexota bacterium, assembly GCA_043738415.1. Taxonomy (GTDB): domain Bacteria; phylum Chloroflexota; class Limnocylindria; order QHBO01; family QHBO01; genus CF-167. The sequence goes on from JAYUGK010000272.1 coordinate 1,038, forward strand.
GGTGGCGCATTCGCAAGGCTTGGAGAACCCGATGCTTGACGTCCCCACCCAACGCATGACCGGCGAGGGTCGTTTCCTGGCCGCCCTGCGCCACGAGCAGCCGGATGCCACCCCGGTCTGGTTCATGCGCCAGGCGGGCCGCGCCCTGGCCGACTACCGCGCGCTGCGCGAGCGCTACCCGATCCTGACTCTGGCGAAGACGCCGGAGCTGTGTGCCGAGGTGACCCTGATGCCGGTCCGGACCTTCGGCGTCGACGCCGCGGTGCTCTTCGCGGACATCATGCTGCCCTTGGAGCCGATGGGCGTCTCGCTCGAGATCCAGCCCGACGTGGGACCGATCATCCACCACCCCATCCGCTCCCGCGCCGACGTCGACGCCCTGCGGCTGATCGAGCCGACCGAGGAGCTCGATTTCGTGATGGAGGCGATCCGCCTGGTGCGCCGCGAACTGGCCGGCAAGCAGGCCGTAATCGGCTTCTCCGGGTCCCCCTTCACGCTGGCCTGCTACCTGATCGAGGGGAGGCCGTCGCGCGACTACGCGATCGCCAAGGCCTTCATGTTTCGCGAGCCGGAGGCCTGGCACGCGCTGATGGAGAAGCTTTCCGAGGTCGTCATCCGCTACCTCAACGCCCAGGTGGCCGCCGGAGCGCAGGTGGTGCAGCTCTTCGACTCCTGGGTGGGCGCCCTCGCGCCGGCTGACTATGTGACCTATGTCCAGCCCCACGTCACCCGCATCTTCGCCGGCGTACAAGGTGCTCCCACCGTCCATTTCGGCACCGGGACCGCTGCGCTGCTGGAGCTGATGGCCGAGGCAGGCGGCGATGTGATCGGCGTGGATGCCCGGCAGTCACTCGACGTCGCGTGGCAACGGGTCGGCTTCGAGCGGGGGATCCAGGGCAACCTGGACGCCACGCGGCTGCTCGGCGGATGGGATGCAACCCAGGAGGGCGCGCTTGACGTGCTGCGTCGCGCGTCGAATCGCCCGGGGCACATCTTCAATCTGGGCCACGGTGTCCTGCCCGATACCGATCCCGGCCTGCTCACCCGACTGGTCGAGCTTGTGCACGCAGAGAGCGCTCGATGACTTCTGACCCGCGGCGGTTGGGGGTCCTGCTGATGACCTATGGCTCGCCCGACGACCTCGACGACATGCCTCGCTACCTGACCGCCGTGCGCGGTGGGCGAGCGCCATCGCCGGAGGTGATTGCCGAGTTCCGCCGCCGCTACGAGGCGATCGGCGGCTCTCCCCTGATCGCCATCACCCAGGCGCAGGCGGCCGCGGTCGAGGAGCGCCTGCGCGCGGACGGGGTCGATGCTCGGGCGACTGCTGGCATGCGCTTCTCCGAGCCGAGCGTGGCAGCCGGATTGGCGACGCTGGCCAGCAACGGCTGCGAGGTCGTCGTGGGCATCATCATGAGCCCACAGTTCTCAGGACTGCTCATGAGCGGTTACCAGCGCGCGCTCGAGGAGGCTGCGGCGGCGCTTGGTGCCGATGCGCCGAGCATTCTTCTCGCACCAGCCTGGTTCCGATCCGCCCCATTCCTGGACGCCGTGGCGCGACGGATCCGGGAAGGGCTCGATCGACTCCCTGCCGAAGAGCGAGATCGCGCTCCCGTTCTGCTCACAGCTCACTCGCTGCCGCGCCGGGTGGCGGAGATGGAGCCGGAGTACCTCGAACAACTTCGCGAGACGGCCGAGGTCGTCGCGGCGCGGGCCGGACTCGCTCCGGATCGCTGGCACTTCTGCTGGCAGTCGGCGGGGCATGAGCCCGGAGAATGGATGAAGCCCGATTTCGCTGATCTGCTGCCCGAACTGCGGGACGCCGGTCATCGGTGTGTCCTGGTTGCCCCCATCCAGTTCCTGGCCGACCACCTGGAGGTGCTGTACGACATCGACATCGGCGCTCGAGCGCAGGCCGATCATGCCGGCATGGCCTTCGCCCGCATCGAGTCGCTGAACGTCATGCCGGAGTTCGTGGCCGCGCTTGGTGGCGTCGCGCGGGACGCAAGGTCGGCCAGATAGGTCGCATCGGCCGATGGACCATGCGCGCCAGGTGTCCGACGGTCAGGATGGCTGGTTTCGGGGTGCCGTCGGCCGTGAGCCATCGGCCGCGTCGATGATGACCTCAAGCATGGACCAGGCAACCCGGAGGGCCGTTTCGACCGCACTTGGCGTCGTGGCCCGTGCGAACAGGAAGCCGAGATACCGGTCGCCCTCGGGGAGCGGAACAAGCGCCTCCCCGCGCGGGACCGTGATTGACAGGCCGTTGATGTCGGGGACGGCCCGGGCGGCCGACTGACCGCGGACCTCGCGGAGCCGCCCAGCGTGCCGGATCGGGAGCATGAGGACGCCCGACGCGGACCGCTCGCGGTGGTGGGGCGGCAGACCGAGGCCAGCGGCGTGGCGGAGGATGAGCTCCTCCAGGCTGACGCCGGCGCCGAATCGAAGGGTCCGCGCGCACAGCCCGCCGATCGACCGAGCCGCGACCTCGAGGATCCATGCCCCCTCGTCGTTCAGGCGTACCTCGGCGTGGATCGGGCCTTCGCGAAGGCCGAGCGCCTGGGTGGCCCGGCCGACGGCCGCCTCGACCTCGCGTCGGCGGTTCGGAGCGAG
>JAYUGK010000273.1:0-3640 GCA_043738415.1 Chloroflexota bacterium
TCCTCGAGCGCCTGCGGGAGCTGGCCACCCAGCACGGCGCGGTGCTCATCTTCGACGAGGTCAAGACCGGGGTGGTGATCGCCTATGGCGGCGCCACCGAGTACTACGGCGTCCAACCGGACCTGTTCTGCCTGGCCAAGAGCATCGGCGGCGGCACGCCGATCGGCGCCTTCGGAGGACGCGACGAGGTGATGCGTGTGATCGAGGGTGGCGCAAAGGCGCCGCTGGTCGAGGCAGGAATGACACATTCGTCGTTCGGCGGCACCGGGAGGGTGGCCCACATGGGCACCATGAACGGCTCGCCGCTGGTCATGGCCGCAGCGCTGGCGATCCTCACCAAGGTGCTGACACCCGATGTCTATCCCCGGCTGCACGCGATGGGCGACCGGCTCACCGCGGGGAGCCAGGCGATCGTCGACGAGTTCGGCCTGCCCGGCTATGCCATCAACGTGGGGCCGAAGGGGATCGTCATGTTCGCCCCGAAGCGGGTGACCAACTACCGGGACTTCATCGGTCTCGACGAGGAGCTGTGGACCTCGTCGTTCTACTTCCTGGCCAACCGCGGCATCCTCATTCCGCCAGCTCCCGATGACCAGTGGACCCTCTCCGTGCAGCACACCGACGATGAGCTGGACCGCTACCTCGCTGTCTTCCGCGACTGGGCGGTCGAGGTGGCCGGCTAGGGTCGGGCGTTATCCGCTCGCGTACCATGGGGCACGTATGTTGGAACGTTGGGCTCGCCCCCTGGCTCGCCTGTGGAATCGCGCCGCAGGCGTGGTCGAGACGTTGTTCGGCGCGCTCGGCAGACCAGGGAAGCTCTTCCAGGACTTCCTGAACGGCTCGTGGCTCGGCCACTCCCTGCATCCGGTGGTGGTCGGCGTGGTGGTCGGCGGCTCAACCGCGGCCGTTCTGCTTCAGATCCTGGCCTGGCTGGGGGTGGCTGACCTGGAGGTCGCCCTGGTCTGGATCACCGGACTCACCTGGCTCAGCGGACTGGCCGCGGTGGTGACCGGGCTGACCGACTTCAAGGACACCGCCCCGGGCGACGAGCGGAATATCGTTGGCCTGCATGGCTTCGTCAACGTCGTTGGCACGCTCCTGTTCATCGGCGCGTTTGTCAGCCTGCTGGCCGATGCCGGCGTGCTGGCCGGCGGACTCCTGCTGAGCGGGTACGGAGTACTGAGCCTGGGCGCCTTCATCGGTGGCCATGTCGTCTTCAAGTACGGCTACATGGTCAACCGCAATGCCTTCGCTCGCGGGAAGCAGGCGAAAGAGTTCACCGCGGTGCTGCCCGCTGCGGACCTGCCGGAGGAAACGCCGCGCAAGGTGATGCTGGGCGCCACCGCCCTGGTCGTCGTCCGGCGTGGCGACCTGGTGTTCGCTCTCAAGGAGAGCTGCTCCCATGCGGGTGGACCCCTCTCGGAGGGACAGTTGGTGGGCGACACGATCGTGTGCCCCTTGCACGCCTCCGCCTTCCGACTGGCCGATGGAGCTGTGCGCCATGGTCCCGCCTCGACCCGACAGGTCGTATACCGGGCCAGGCTCAATGCCGAGCAGGTTGAGGTCCAGGGGCCGCTCTCGTAGTTGATCCTTCCGCGTTGCCGTCGTGGAGACGTTGGCTGCAGCTGCGTAAGCCTGTCGAGTGGTATTCCCCTGGGGGAGGCAGCCATGTCATGGCCACAACGTCCAGGCTAAGGCCGATTCTTGGCCGTTTCAGCCACTGCGTGGCTACTCGGCCAGCCAGAAGGCCTCTGGGCGTCGATAGTGGCCGTTGTAGCCGCCGGGTGGCTGCGAAAGAGGGGCGGGCTCTGGGCCGCTCCGCGGCCCACCATCCGCCCGCACCCCGGCGGGCTGCGGGCCAGCCCGACTCGCTATCCTTTTCTCGCCCGGTGCCGCCGGCCACAGTCGCCTGCCACCAGCCAGGGAAGGACCCGTCGTGACGTATCGGCCGACCGCTGACCACGATGAGTTGCGCGCCATGGTGCGTGAGCTGGCGGACGAGCGGATCGCGCCACGGGCAGCGGCGATCGACCAGACGGCGGAATTCCCGTGGGACCTGAAGGAGCTGCTGGCGAAGCAGGACCTGCTGGGCATCTGCTTCGAATCGCGCTTCGGCGGCACTGAGCTCGACAACATCGGGCAGGCGATCGTGGTCGAGGAGATCGCGCGGGCGGACGCGACCACCAGCCTGATCCCGATCGTCCAGAAGTTGGGCTCGCTGCCGATCACGCTGGCCGGCAGCGAGGAGCAGAAGGCGCGCTACTTTCCGAAGCTCGCGAGCGGCGAGTGGCTGGTGGCCTTCGGCCTGACTGAGGCGGGCGCCGGGAGCGACGTCGCGGCCCTGCGCATGCGCGCCCGGCGCGACGGAGACCAGTACCGCTTGTCGGGCAGCAAGCGTTTCATCACCCACGGCTCGATCGCCAACCTGGTGACCGTCTTCGCCCTGACCGATCCGGAGGCGGGCGGACGGAAAGGGATGAGCGCCTTCATCGTGGAGACCAATGCGCCGGGCTTCTCGGCTCCGCGTCTCGAGCACAAGATGGGGATCCGCGGCTCGCCGACCGCCGAGCTGAACTTCGATGACGTGCCGGTACCGGTCGCCAATCGGCTTGGTGAAGAGGGCGATGGCTTCCGGATCGCCCTGGCGACCCTTGACCGGTCGCGCCTGTCGATTGCTGCGCAGGCTGTGGGGATCGCTCGGGGAGCTCTCGACTTCGCCGTGGCGTACGCCGCGCAGCGCGAGCAGTTCGGTGAGCGGGTGGCGGATCTGCAGGGAGTGCAGTTCATGCTGGCCGACATGGCCAGCCAGACCGAGGCTGCACGCCAGCTGACCTACGCCGCCGCCGCCGCGGTCGATGCCGATGCCGCCGATCTTTCCTACTGGACCAGCTGCGCCAAGCTCGTGGCCGGTGACGTGGCAATGCGCGTCACGACCGATGCGGTGCAGGTACTGGGCGGATACGGCTACATCAGCGAGTACCCTGTCGAGCGCATGATGCGCGACGCCAAGATCACCCAGCTGTACGAGGGAACCCAGCAGATCCAGCGCCTGATAGTGGCGCGTCAGCTCCTCCAGCGAGCCGGCGTCGCCCACCGGGCGAAGTGACAGTGAGGAGCTAGCACGACCGCGTGAAGATCATCGTCTGCCTCAAGCAGGTGCCTGCCACGACCGCCGACAAGCGCTACACGGCCGATCTGCGGCTCGATCGGGCCGCCGCCGAAGCGGTCATCAACCCGTTGGACGAATACGCCATCGAGCAGGCGCTGCGTCTCCAGGAGAGCGGGGCGGTCGAGACCGTTGGCTACCTGTCAATGGGCCCCGAGCAGGCCGCCGAGGCGCTGCGTCGAGCCCTGGCGATGGGTGGTGATGAGGCCTACCTGGTGACCGATCCGGCGCTTGCCGGTTCAGACCAGTGGGCCACCGCCAGGGTCCTCGCCACCGCGCTCCATCGGCTGGCGCCCGATGTGGCCCTGATGGGGATGTCCTCCGATGACGCCCGCGGTTCGCTGGTGCCGGCTGCGGTGGCTGCCCTGCGCGGCGTCCCGCTGCTCTCGTATGGATCCGAGCTCAGCCTCGCAGGCGCAACGGCGAGGATTCGCCGCCTGACGGCGACCGGATTCGACCTCCTGGAGGCACCTC
>JAYUGK010000274.1:0-3638 GCA_043738415.1 Chloroflexota bacterium
GGGCTGCTCGCCAACCTGAGGCACGAAGAGATGGTGGCTGACGCGCGACGCCGACAGCGTTCGACGGACGTGATCCGTCGGCGCCGCGGCCGATCGCTCGGCGCGATCCTGCTGCACATGCTGCGGGGCAAGCGCTAACCGCACGCCCAACAACGACACGGCCCGGGCCCCGATCGGGGACCGGGCCGTTTCGTTGTCCTGCGTAGAATGGCCCCCAATGCCCACCCCGCGCGCCGTATCCCGTTCTCCCGACGCCGTCATCTCGAACTCGGAGCTTGCTCGTGTCTTTCGGGAGATCGGCGATATGCTCGAGATCCTGGGCGAGGTGGTGTACAAGGCGGTCGCCTACCGACGTGTGGCCGATGCAGTGGAACGCTGGCCGGAGGACGTGGCCGCGTTGTATCGGCGGGGAACTCCGCCGAAGATCCGCGGTGCAGGCGACGCACTGTCCGCCAAGCTTCGGGAGCTGGCCGACACGGGCCAGCTTGCCTACCATGACCGGCTGAGGGTCCAGGTGCCCGATGGCCTGCTTGATCTCCTCCGGATTCCGGGTCTCGGACCTCGCACCGTCAAGTTGCTGCACGCAGAGCTGGGGATCGACTCGCTCGGATCGCTGCAGGCCGCCGCCGAGGCAGGGGCGCTCAGAACGCTGAAAGGACTCTCGGCGCGCACGGAAGAGAACATCCTGGCAGGGATCTCCCGCCTGGCGATGGAGGGGAGCCGTCTCCTGCTGCACGATGCCGACGCCATCGCCTCCGAATTGGTCAGCCAGTTGGGCCGGGTCGGCGGAACCCGCCAGATCGCCTCGGCGGGTTCGCTGCGGCGACGCTGCGCAACCATCGGCGACCTCGACCTGCTGGCGGCCACCGACGACCCGGCTGCCCTCATCGCGGCATTCGACCAACTGCCGGAGGTCAGCCGCATCCTGTCGGCAGGCATCGACAAGTCGAGCATCCTGCTGGCATCGGGTCGCCAGGTCGATCTGATGGTCTGCGCCCCGGTCGCCTGGGGCACGCACCTGGTCCATTTCACCGGCAGTCGTGAGCACAACGTCGCGCTCCGATCGCGTGCCCTGGAGCGCGGCATGTCGCTCTCCGAGAAGGGCTTCAAGGTGCTCGACACCGGTGAGCTGCAACTGGCGGCCACCGAGGAGGAGGCCTATGCGCGCCTGGACCTGCCCTGGATAGCGCCAGAGCTCCGCGAGGACGCCGGCGAGATCCAGGCGGCGGTCGCCGGTCAACTGCCAGAGCTGGTCCGCCTCGAGGACCTTCGTGGAGACACCCACCTGCACTCGGACTGGACGGATGGGGTTGACTCGATCGAGGCGATGGCCCGTGCCGCTCGTGAGCGCGGCTACGACTGGATCGTGCTGACCGATCATTCGCCCTCGTTGGGGATCACCCGCGGCCTTTCGCCGGAGCGGGTGGCCGAGCAGCGCACCGAGGTGCGCCGACTGAATGGCGAGCTGGCGCCGTTCCGCATCCTGCATGGGACCGAGATGGAGATTCGGGCCGACGGCAGCCTCGACTACCCTGACGAGCTGCTCGCCGGATTCGAACTGGTGATTGCGAGCGTGCATACCGCGCGCGGCCAATCCAGCGAGCAGCTCACCCGGCGGACCCTGGCCGCGATCGAGAATGAGCACGTGGACGCCGTGGCGCATCCAACCGGCAGGATCGTCAATCGACGGGATCCGGTGGCGCTCGATTGGCCCCGGGTCTTCGAGGCGGCGGCACGCACCGGCACCGCGCTGGAACTCAACGGCAGCCCGCGCCTCGACCTTGACGACAGCCTTGCCCGCGCGGCCGGGCAGGCCGGGGTTCGACTGACACTGGCCAGCGATGCGCATCGCACCGAGGAGCTGGATCAACTGCGCTACGCCGTCGATACGGCCCGCCGAGCCTGGCTGACCGCCCCGCAGGTGATCGGCTCACGGTCGGCCGACGCCCTGCTTGCGTTGGTCCGATGATGGCCGGGCGCCTGGGCTTCCTGCGCCGCGTCGAGCGCCCCGATGCGCTGCTGTTGGCGATCGGGTTGGCGGTGCTGGCGGCGATCGGCTGGTCCACCTCACCGTTCGGGGTGGCGCTGGTGATCGGCACGCAGCTGGTCATAGGGGGTATCGGGGCGGTCTGGCTGGTCGGTCCGATCCGCGCGCGCTATGGATTCGCCCGCTACGGGACGCCGGCGGTGGCCGCGGTCGCGGCCACCCTGGTCGGACGGCTGGTCGGCGGCCCCCTCCAACTCGCCGCCATTCCCGTCGTGGCGAGCCTCCTGCTCGGGGTGATCTGGTCGGAGGTTCACCTTCCGGATGGGCGCGTGCCGCGACTGGCGATCGATCTCGGGCTGGTCGGCATCGTCTTTTCGGTCGCCGCCGGTCTGGCCATTGCCCTGCCGCGCCTCTCCTGGCCGCCCTCGCTGGTGCTGGTCCTGTTGGCGACCGCCCTGCCGGCGATGCGAGCCGCCGAGCTGCGCGGGCGTTTTGGCGTCGAGGCGGTGGGTCAGGCAGCGCTGCATCTGCTGGCCGTCGCCCAGCTGGGCGCGGTGCTGGCTCTTCTCCAGCTTCCCGGCGTGGTGGGGCCTGCCATCCTGGCCCTGGGATTCCATGCCTGGTCGGGGGCGGCCGAGTCGCTCGACTCGGGTGCGCCAACGCGCGCCACCGTCATCGAGTTCGGCACGCTCGCCCTGCTGGGGATCCTGGTCGCGATCCTGTTGAACGGTCGATAGCAGCCCTTCGCTCCCGCGCGTCGTCTACCCCTTCCCCGATCGCCCAGGTCGGACTCGACCCAGGCCCGTGCCGCCGTGGCGCCGTTGTCCGCGCTCCGCCGCGTACCATGCGACCATGCCCGAAGAACGGCGCCTCGTCACAGTTCTCTTCGCGGATGTGGTCGGCTCCACGAGCCTGGGGGAAGAGCTCGACCCGGAGGACCTGCGCGCCCTGCTGGCGCGCTACTATGCGATCGCTCGCGAGGTGATCGGCGCGCGCGGCGGGACGCTCGAGAAGTTCATCGGCGACGCCGTGATGGCGATCTTCGGCCTGCCGACGGCCCACGACGACGACCCTCGCCGCGCCCTCGACGCGGCGCTCGAGCTTCGCGACCGGGTGCGCGGCGACCCGAGGCTTGGAGAGCTGCTCCCGATCCGGGTGGGGGTCAACAACGGGGAGGTGGTCGCCAGCCGCGAGCCGGCCGCCGGCGACTTCATCGTAACTGGGGACGCCGTCAATATTGCGGCCCGGTTGCAGCAGGCTGCCGAGCCGTGGCAGGTCCTCGCCAGCGCCCGGGCGGCGAGCGCCGCCGGCACGGCGTTCGACTTCGGCCCGTCACAGGAGATGGAGCTCAAGGGCAAGGCTCGGCCCATCTCGGCCCGGCCGGTTCTTGGCCGCTCCTCCGCCCCGCGGCCGCGCGCGCCGCTCGTCGGACGGGACGCGGATCTCGCCCAGCTCGAGCTCGTCGCTCGCCGGGCTTTCAGCGAGAAGCGCCCCTTCCTGGTGAGCCTCATCGCGCCGGCCGGGACCGGGAAGAGCCGCCTGGTGGAGGAGTTCCTGGCCCGCGTCGGTACGTTCGCGCCGAGCTCGCAGGTGGCGATCGCCCAGTGCCTGCCGTACGGGCAGCGCCTCACCTACTGGCCCATGCGCGCGC
>JAYUGK010000275.1:0-3614 GCA_043738415.1 Chloroflexota bacterium
GGAGCACCTAGTCTACCTCGCATCCGGCCTGCTCTTCTGGTGGCCGGTCGTGGCCGCGGACCCGAGCCCGTGGCGCCTGGGATACGGAGCTCGACTCGTGTACATCGGGCTCCAGATGCCGGTCAACACTGCCGTGGGGTTGGCGATCTATTTCGCCCCGACCGTCCTCTACCCGCACTACGCGACGATCGAGCGCTCCTGGGGCCCGGACGCGTTCACGGACCAGCAGATCGGCGGCGTCGTGATGTGGGGAGCGGGCGACCTGCTGCTCCTCGCGGCCATCCCTGCCGTCGTTGCTGCGTGGATGCGCGCCGACGCTCGCCGGAGCCGTCGGATTGATGCGCGCTTGATGGCCGTGCAGGCCGCCGAGGCCGTCCACCGCGCCGACGAGCAGGCACCGTTCGGCTGACCGGTCGGCGCGTGCGGACGGCCTCCCGAGTGGATCTCGCTAGAGCACGTAGACCGTCGCGAACAGGAAGAGCCACACGAGGTCCACGAAGTGCCAGTAGTAGCTGATCGCCTCCACCGCAGTGTGGTGCTCGGCCGAGACGAGCCCGAGACGCGCGCGGTTGGCGACGATCCCTATGAGGCCCAGACCGGCGAGCACATGCGCCGCGTGAAAGCCGGTGAGGATGTAGAAGGTCGACCCGAAGATCCCGTTGCTGAGGCCAAAGCCGCTGGTCGCAAACTCGTAACCCTGGATCCCGATGAAGATCCCGCCCAGGAGCAGCGTCAGCCCGAGCCAGCGCACGATGCGCGATCGGTCTCCGGCGCGAGCCGCGCGGACCGCCCATTGCATGGTCACGCTCGACGAGACCAGCAGCAGCGTATTGAGCCCCGCCAACAGCAGCTCGGGCCGCTCGAGGCCCGCTACTGGCGGCCACCCAGGGCTCTCGGAGCGGAGCACGAAGTAAGTGGCGAAGAGCGCGCCGAAGAGCGTCACCTCCGACAGGATGGCGAGCTTGACGCCGAGCAGCATGTTGCTCCGGGCTGCTGTCGCGTCCTCGCTGTGTGAGCCGGTCGCCGGGTGAGCGCTCACGGTGCCGGTTGCCCCTCAGCCGACGCTGCAGCAAGGCCGCCGTACTGGTACGGCGTGGCGGTCACGGTCGGGATCCGGTCGAAGTTGTCGACCGGTGGCGGTGAGGCTATCTGCCATTCCAGGGTCTGGGCACCCCACGGGTTTGGCGCTGCCTGCTCGCCGCGCCTCCACGATCGGGCCATGTTGAAGACGAAGACCGCGACCGAGAGCGCGATGTTGAAGGCGGCGATGCTGATGAACAGGTTCACCGTACCAAACTGGGGGGGGTAATCCGCCACGCGCCGGCGCATCCCCTCGATCCCGAGCCAGAACATCGGGATGAAGGTAGCGTTGAAGGCTAGGGTGAACCACCAGAAATGCAGCCGGCCCAGCCGCTCGTCGTACATCCTGCCGGTGATCTTGGGGAACCAGTAGTAGGTGCCCGCGAAGAGGCCGAAGATCGTTCCGCCGACGATGGTGTAGTGGAAGTGGGCGACCACGAAGTAGGTATCGCTGAGCGTGATGTCGGTCGGGACGTCGGCGAGGAAGACGCCGGTGATCCCGCCGATAAGGAACGCCCAGAGGAAGCCGAAGACCCATAGCATCGGCACCTTGAAGTGGATCCGCCCCATCCAGATCGTCCCAAGGGCGCACAGGAAGACGATCCCGGTCGGCACCGAGATGAGCTCGGTCGTGAGCATGATCGGGATATGGAAGAACTCAGCCATGCCGCTGACGAACATATGATGAGCCCACACCATGAAGCTCATCACCGCGATGCTGATGAACATAAGCACCGCCAGTGGGTACGCGAAGAGCGGCTTGCGTGCGAAGACCGGCACGATTTCGAGGATCGCGCCCAGGCCGGGCAGCGCCATGATGTACACCGCCGGGTGCGAATAGAACCAGAAGAGGTGCTGGAACAAGATGACATCCCCGCCACGGCTGGCCCGGAAGAATGACGTCCCTAGCAGGCGGTCGAAGAGCAGCATGGTGAACGCCATTGCCACGATCGAGGTAGCCACCAGCGCAAGCGCGGCGGTGACGGTGAGGGCCCAGACGAAGATCGGCATGCGCATCAGCGACATGCCGGGGGCCCGCATCCGGAAGACCGTCACGAGGAAGTTGACGGCACTCAGGATCGATGAGACACCGACCGTCACGAACGCCATCAGGTACGCCTGCTGACCGAGGTTGGCCTGCTGGCTGAGGGGGGGATAGGCGGTCCAGCCGGTATCGAAGCCGCCGAGGAGCGGGTTGATGGCCACCAGCAGGAGCGGGAGCGGGAGCATCCAGTAGCTCAGGGCATTCGTCTTCGGGAAGGCCATATCGCGGGCCCCGATCATGAGCGGGACCAGGTAGTTGCCCAGGCCGCCGACGATCGAAACCAGGGCCACGGTGATCATCATGGCGCCGTGCGTGCTCATGATCGTGTTGTAGAGGTCCTTGCTCGTGGCGACGCCCGGCTGTGCCAGTTCAAACCGCATGAACATCGCCGCCGTCCCCGCGGTGAGGAACAGGACGAACGCAGTGACGAGGTACTGGACGCCGATCACCTTGTGGTCGGTCGTGAACCGGAAATAGCGCTGCCATTCGCCTGCGCGCCCGTGGGCCGCGTGCTCATCTGCGATGTCGACCTCGCGACCGGCGGCCCATGTCAGCCAGAAGCGGAAGGCACCGATACCGAGGAGGAAGCCGAATAACCCAAGGAGATAGGCGAGCGCGAGGATCTGGCCCGGTTCGGCCTGCAGGGCGGCCGCCGCCAGCCCACCGCCCACGGCGACTCCGATCGCCGCGCCAAGGACTGCGCGCGGGAGCCCCGGCCCCAGGACGACCGACCGTCGAGGTGTCGCGCTCATGACGGAGAGGGCGCCGGCGGCTGGCGCAGCCACACGTCGAGGGCGGCCTGGTCGGAGACCACCACCGTAGTCGTCATGCCGGTGTGGCCAAGCCCGCACAGTTCGGAGCACATGCCGGGGTAGGTGCCGCTGTGGGTCGCCGTCACGTAGACCTGGGTCGGGCGACCAGGAACCGCATCCTGCTTGATTCCGAAGGCCGGCACCCAGAAGGAGTGGATCACGTCGATCGAGCTGATCGTGAGATGCACCCGGCGATCGACCGGGATGTGGAGCTCGGTCGATTTGACGCCCGTGGCCGGATACTCGTAACGCCAGGCCCACTGTTCCGCACTGACGTTCACTTCGAAGTCCGCAATCCGCGAGCCGCGGATCTCGATCAGCCCAATGGCGCCATACGCGAACAGACCGAGCACCATGATCAAGCTGATGCCGAGCCAGGCAGCCTGGAACCCGGCATGACCGTGGATCGGCGGCCCATCGGCCACCTCGTCCGTCGCCCGAAACTGAAGCGCGGTGTACACCAGCCCGACGACCACGAGCATGAGAACCGGCACGGAGACCGCGGTGAGCAGCACGAACGCGCTGTCCTCGATCTTGGCCTCGCGTGAGGCGATCACCGGGATGATCTGCATACCCGCCACGAGGACCACGCCAAGCACCGACAGGACGACCCACACGGCGCCTGCCGTCAGGAGGTGACGCCGAGGACTCACCGAGCGAGCCGCGCCTCGGCGCCG
>JAYUGK010000276.1:0-3613 GCA_043738415.1 Chloroflexota bacterium
GCCGCCAACCTGCGCGCGGGGTCGCGCCTCGGCTCGCCGATCGATCGGGTCGCGCTGGTCGCGCCACGCGCCCTGCTGTTGATCTCGCCGGAGGGGGACCAGCTGGTCGGCCCCACCCAGGCGCGACGCCTGTTCGATGCCGCTCGCGAGCCGAAAGAGCTCTACTCGGTTCCCGGAGCGGGGCACGCCGACGCGCATGCGGTCGCACGGGAGGCGTACGAGGACCGCGTGCTGGACTTCCTCGAGCGGCACCTCGACCCTGCGTCGCCCGTATAATCGGCCCGACCCTCCACCACGCTCGGAGTTTCCGCATGGCTGCCACCAAGATCCTGGTTGTCGATGGCGACCTGAACATCCAGCGCGTCCTGGTCTTTGCCCTCAAGCAGGAAGGCTACGAGGTGATGGTCGCCTCTGACGGCGCCTCGGGCGTGGCGATGGTCGGCAATGAGCACCCCGACCTGGTGCTGATGGATGCGGCCATGCCGCGCCTGGACGGCTACGCGGCGACCGCCCAGATCCGTACCGCGGAGAAGGGCAGCCGAGTGCCGATCATCCTGCTCACCTCTGAGGCCACCGTCCAGCAGCGGGTCAAGGGACTGCGCGCCGGGGCCGACGACGATATCGTCAAGCCCTTCAACCCGGCCGAGCTGATGGCCCGCATCAAGGCTCTCCTTGCGCGCGGCGGGGCGGGCGCGTCCGGTGATGGCACCTCCGGTCCGCTCGGGCGCCTCTGCGTCTTCTATCCAGCCAAGGGCGGCGTGGGAACCACCACGATCGCCATCAATACCGCGATCGCGCTATCTCGCGTGCTCAAGCGTCGCACCGCGCTGATCGACGCCAACCTGCAATTCGGCGACCTGCGCGTCTTCCTTGACCTGGGACTCGACAACTCCTCGATCGTCAACGCCATCACCGAACCTGACCTGGACGCCGATCTGCTGCGCAAGCTGCTGGTCAAGCACGAGTCGGGGATCGAGTTGCTGCTCGCTCCGCCTGACCCGGCCGCGGCCGACATCGTGGCCGAGCGCCAGCGCACCATGCCGGCCGCGCTCACCAACATCCTCAAGCTGGCTCGCCAGTCCTTCGACTACACGCTGCTCGACATGTCCAAGGCGATCGACGACTTCAACCTCCAGCTCTTTGACGAGGCCGATGTCATCTTCGTGGTCATGACTGCGGACCTCTCCTGCCTGAAGAACGTGCGCCTGGTGCTGGAGACGATGGCGAGCCTCGGCTACGAGCAGGACAAGGTGCAGCTGGTGCTGAATCGGTCCAATGCGTACACCGGCATCAACGTGGCGAACGCCGAGGAGGCCCTGCAACGCAAGGTCGACTACCAGGTCATCAACGAGTACCGCGGCGCCATCAGCGCGCTGAACTCGGGGGCGCCGTTCATGTTCAGCCGACCTGATTCGCCGCTCTCCAAGAGCGTCACCGCGTTCGCCCAGGAGATCGACAAGGCGACCCTGTCCGCGTCCAGGACCGGTCGCTCCCGCGCGATAAGCCGCGCCTAACCGCCCGATAAGGGCCCAGCCCTAGCCTCGCGGTGCCGGTCGCCGCCGGAGTCGGGAGGCGAGCAGGTGGGCGGCCGGCCTACGCATCGACTCATGTGCGGACGAACCAACGTGGCCTCCCGGCCCGAGGTGCCATGGTGCTGGCCGAGACGTTGTGCGCCTCAATCCTGGGGGTCGAGGGGGTGCCGGTGCGTGTCGAGGTCGACGTGGCCTTCGGTCTGCCCGCCCTGACCATCGTGGGGTTGGCCGGCAGCCAGGTCCAGGAAGCCCGCGAGCGTGTGCGGAGCGCCATGCGGAACAGTGGCTTCGAGCTTCCGGCACGCCGCATCACGGTCAACCTCTCGCCGGCTGAGTTGACGGTGCAAGGAGCTTGAGCGGCGACGCAGCGACCGGTAGCGTGCAGGCGACCCCGGCCCGCCTGGTAGCAATCCTGGCAGCATAAGGGGCGGGCATCCACGGATCGGATACGGGCCGTTGCTCCCCGGGACCGGACAGCCTCATCCGCGCCAGACTGTCCGCGAAGGGTTTCACCACCCAATGTCATCTTGGCGCCCGTCAGTCCCGAGGAGGTGTCCGACGTGAGCACTAGCTTCCAAGGAGCGTCCGGCACTGCCACCCGGGGACGGTACGCTTGGCTGCTCTTCTTCATGCTCGGGGTCGTTGCGGCGATCGCCGCACCGATCCTCTTGCTGGGGAACCCACCCGACCCGCCCTCGCCTGAGGGTTTCACCGGGTTGAGCTCGGACGAGATCAGCGCGCGCATCCCCGGGATGTCCGGTTACGTCAGCTCAATCTCGACGCAACTCGGCAACTTCATCCTCACCAGCGGAGTATTGATGGCGGCGATGGCTGCCGGCCCATTCCGGAGGGGCGAGAAGTGGGCGTGGTATGCGTTCTGGGTCATCCCGCTCATGCTCCTCAATCAGTTCCTCAACAGCAGAGGTGGCAGCGGCTGGCAGTTCGATCTGGGCCTCTTCTTCGCGACGATCGCCGGGCTGCTCTGGCCGTTCCGGCTGTTTTTCCCAAAGAGGCCGGCTTTGACGGAAAATTCCCGATAGGCACCGGAGCCTCCGAGGGCGAGCTGCCCTGGGTGTATACCTCTCCTAGCCACGGTGCGTGGTGACGCCGGTGGCGCCGCAGAGGAGAGGGACCGTGAACTCCGAGAACTCGCAGGCGGTCGCCGCGCGCTGGGCGGGCGCCGCCGCACTCATCGGTCTGGCAAGCGTGGTGGTCGTGCAGGCAGGCGCCATCATCATTGCCGGTCAGCGCGTATCGGGCACCAGTGATGCCGACGCGATCCGAGCCTACTTCGCTCACCCCAACCTGCTATGGACGTACTTGGTTGGCGGGGCCGGGTTCGTTGCCATCGTGGTTCTGGCCGTCGCACTGCGCCGGTACCTGCGCGGCGCCGGGACCGATCCGACGGCGCACATCCTGGCCGACGCCGCGGCTGCACTGATCATTGTGGAGATGGCCGTCGGCGCGGTGGAGCTGGGCCTGCAGAGCGCCCTCGTTCAGCTGAGTAGCCATGCTCCCGGCGAGACTGGGGGAATCCTGGCGGTCTTCGCGGCCTGGGACTGGATCTACAACGCGCAGCTGTACTGGTTCGAGGTGGGCGCCCTGCTCTTCGTGTCGTGGGCCGCGGCGCGCACCGCGGCGCTCCCCGGCTGGCTCGTGACGCTGGGGCTCCTGGGAGCGGCCGCACAGGTCTTCAACGCGACTGTCCTGGTGCTGGGGCTGCCGGATACGCTCTCGCTGCCCGGCAACATGCTCTTTGCGGCATGGTTCGCCTCGCTCGGCATCTGGCTGCTGCGTGAGGCTGGGAGGCTCGCCACGCGTTCGGCCTGATCATTCCCTCGAGGCCATCGCATCCGTAACATGGCTCGAGGACGAGTGGGGCGCGACGCGTGGCAGCCCCGTTCGACTGGCTCGGTACTGCAGCGGCGACGGCCGCGGCGATTGATAGCGTACAGGCGACCCCCGGCCCCCGTATCGCCATAGCCCAATACTCGCCCCGGCTGAGTTGACGGTGCAAGGAACTTGAGCGGCGACGGCCGCGGCGATCGGTAGCGTGCAGGCGACCCCGGCTTGTATGCGGC
>JAYUGK010000277.1:0-3601 GCA_043738415.1 Chloroflexota bacterium
GCGGGCTACTTCCTGATCGTGGCCGACTTCACCCGATTTGCACGCGAGCAGGGGATCATGACCACCTGCCGGGGGAGCGCCCCAGGGTCCATTGTTACCTACTCGCTGGGCATCACACCGGTCGACCCGATCGCCTATGGCCTTCCGTTCGAGCGCTTCCTGAACCCCGACCGAGTGACGATGCCCGATATCGACATCGACTTCGCCGATTCCCGGCGCGACGAGGTGATCGAGTACGTCACCCGCAAGTACGGCTCGGACCGGGTCGCGCAGATCATCACCTTCGGCACGCTGGGCGCCAAGGCCGCGATCCGCGACGTGGGGCGGACCATGGGGCTGACCTACGCGGAGGCCGATCGGGTCGCCAAATCGGTCCCCAACGAGCTGAACATCAGCCTGGAGCGGGCCATCGACACCAGCCCGCAGCTGCGCGAGCTGATGGTCGGCGACGAGCGGGTGGAGAGGCTGATCAGCGTCGCCAAGCAACTGGAGGGCGTGGCCCGGCACGCCTCGACCCACGCGGCCGGGATCGTGATCAGCCGCGAACCGCTGACCGAGATCATGCCGCTCCAGCGCGCCACCGACGGCAAGACCACCATGACCCAGTTCGAGATGCACGCATGCGAGTCGCTGGGGCTCCTCAAATTCGACTTCCTGGGCCTCATCAACCTGACTATCCTGGCCGATGCCGTGGACCTGATCCGGACCCATCGCAGCGTGGAGATCGACGTTGACGCGCTGCCGCTCGACGACGCGAAAACCTTTGCGCTGCTCTCCACCGGCGAGACGACCGGCGTCTTCCAGCTCGAGTCGGCGGGGATGCGCCGCTACGTGAAGGAGCTTAAGCCGACCGAGGTGCGCGACCTGGCGGCCATGGTCGCCCTGTTCCGCCCCGGCCCGATGGCCAACATCCCGGCCTACATCCGCCGCAAGCACGGCCTGGAGCCGGTGACGTACCTGCACCCGTCGCTCGAGCCGGCGCTGCACAACACCTACGGGATCTTTGTCTACCAGGAAGACATCATGACCGCCGCCATCGCCATGGCCGATTACACGGGGCCCGAGGCGGACAACCTGTGCTACGCGATTCGAAAGAAGAAGGAATCGGTCCTGCGCGAGCACGAGGCCAAGTTCAAGGCCGGCGCGAAGAAGAAGGGGATCCCCGCCTCGGTGGTGGAGAAGGTCTTCGCCGCGTTCGAACCGTTCGCCCGCTACGGATTCAACAAGGCGCATGCCACCTGCTACGGGTTGATCGCGTACCAGACCGCCTATCTCAAGGCCAACTACCCGGTCGAGTTCATGACCGCGGTGCTCAACGGCTTCCGCGAGCGCTCCGAGAAGGTGGCTGCGGTCATCGCCGAGTGCCGCCGGCTTGGGATCCCCGTGCGGTCGCCCGATGTGCAGGCCTCGCAGGCCCTCTTCACGGTCGAGACCGATGCCGACGGCACCTCAGCCATTCGCTTCGGCATGGCCGCCGTCAAGAACGTCGGCGAGGGAGCGATCGATTCCCTGGTTGCTGCGCGCGAGGGGCGCTCCGCCGCGTCGGACGTGGCCGGCCCGTTTGCCTCGCTCGACGACCTGTGCCGGCGGGTCGATCTGCATACCGTCAACAAGCGGATCTTCGAATCGCTGATCAAGGTGGGGGCGCTCGCCTCGCTTGGAACGCAGGGCGCGCTCCTGGCCCGTCTCGACCCTGCCCTCGAGTCGGCCGGCCGTCACCAGCGCGACGTGGCAGCGGGGCAGGGCACACTCTTCGACCTCTACGCCGCACCCGCTCCCGTGGCTGCGGCCGTTGACGAGGCGGTGATCGACCTCGACGAGATCCCGCGCCGTGAGCGGCTGCGCTGGGAAAAGGAGCTGCTGGGCCTCTACCTCTCTGAGCATCCGCTGGGGGAGATCGCCGACCAGCTCCCCGACTACGTGACCGCCTACACCGGCGACCTGGCAGAGGAGAGCGACCAAGCCAAGGTGACGATCGGCGGGATCATCCAGGCCACGCGCCGGGTCGTGACGCGTGCCGGCTCGACCATGCTGGTGGCGACCATCGAGGACCTGCAGGGGAGCGTCGAGGTGGTCGTCTTCCCCAAGGTCTTCACCGAGACCGCCAACGCCTGGACCGATGACGCCGTGGTGCTCATCACCGGGCGCATCGACCGCCGCGACGAGACGGCCCAGGTCCTGTGCGAGACCGTCCATGCCTGGGATGACGCCGTACGCATGGGCCCGGTCGCCTTCGCCGCGGAGCGCGATCGATTGGCTCGGGCGCGCGTCCGGCCGGGCGCCTGGCGAGGCAACGGCAACGGAGGCGGTAAGGGGAGCGGCAACGGCAATGGCAACGGCAGCGGCAACGGGCACCCCGCGGCCCCCGCCGCGGTCCCGCCAACGGTGGCCTTCGCGGTTGGCCCGCTGGAACCAGCCGACGAGCCATCGGCCCCGGAGGACGCGGTACCGATCAAGGTCACCCCGGAGAGCGGCAGCGGCCTGATCGCCATCGGCTTCGGAGGAGAGGTGGCCCTCGACCTGCTGTTGCCCGCGATCGAATCGGTCACCGCGGCAATCCGCGGCCGGCCCGGGCTGCTGCCGGTGGTGATCAGCATTCCGGTGGCCGGTGCCACTCGCCAGGTGCGCCTCCCACACCGGGCCGACTGGGACGAGCAGCTGGCCGACCTGCTGAGCCGAGCCGCCGGCATGCCGCTGGCCGTTGAGCTGCTGTCGACCGTCCGCGAGCCCGGGTGAGGCTGCTATCCTGCCGGCCGTGACCCGCAAGACGGCACCACGGGGCGAGGCGCTCACCGCCGCCGTCCTGCGCTACCTGCGCCGCACCCCGAACGAGGCGCTCGACCTGGCGCCGCTCGCCGCCGAGCTGGGTGTGGAGCCGACCGTTATGCAGCTTACGGCGGAGCGGCTGAGCGGGCGGGGATTGGTGGTCCTTCCGTTCATCGAGCCGGGAGCCTCGGGGGGCGGCCAGCTGACCGAGGCCGGGCTGCGCTGGCTGATCGCCCGGGAGGGTGGCACGCCGAAGGACACGCCCCCGGCCTTCCAGCCGGCAACCGGCCGCGTGCGCCCCGAGGACGAGGCTGCACGTCTGCCTCGCGCCCAGGTCTACGGAGTTCGACGCTAGCCGCTCTCCTGCCGGGCCGGGCCCGCGCCGAGTCACCGCATGGCTACAACGGCCAACAGGACCCTCATTCGTGGCCGCCGCGCTCATCGGGTGGCCATTCAGCAATCCGAAGCCTGCCAATCGGGCCAACCTGGCCGTTGTAGCCACTACGCGGCCACCGAGTCGAACGAGGCCCGGTCCGCCTAGAGGATCTTCGAGAGGAACGCCTGCGTTCGCTCCTCTCGCGGGTGGCTGAACATCTCCACGGGAGAACCTTCCTCGATGATGACGCCCTCGTCCATCATCACGGCCCGGTCACCGACCTCCCGCGCAAAGCCCATTTCGTGGCTCACCACGATCATCGTCATCCCCTCGTGAGCCAGCTCTCGCATGACGTCGAGCACCTCGCCGATCATCTCCGGATCGAGAGCGCTGGTGGGCTCATCGAAGAGGATCAGCGACGGCCGCATGGCCAGGGCGCGGGCGATCGCGACCCGCTGC
>JAYUGK010000278.1:0-3583 GCA_043738415.1 Chloroflexota bacterium
GTGTCGGCGATGCCCCGCGCCGCCAGGTAGCGATTGAATCGCGCCTGGTAGATTGCGCTCATCGGCCCCAGGCCCATGCTGACGGTGGGGAACTGCCAGAAGTCGGGCATGGTGCGCGGGTGCGGATACGAGGCCAGCCCGGTGCCGGGGCCGCCGGTCTCGCGCCGGAAATGGTCCAGCTGATCGGTTGTGAGGCGTCCTTCGAGGAAGGCGCGCGCGTAGATGCCCGGTGCCGCGTGTCCCTGGAAGTAGATCTGGTCGCCCGCTCCGCCGTCATCGCGGCCGCGGAAGAAGTGGTTGAAGCCGACCTCGTACAGACTCGCTGCGCTGGCGTAGGTCGACAGGTGGCCGCCGATCCCCTCGAAGCGCGAGTTGGCCCGCAGCACCATGGCCAGCGCGTTCCAGCGGATCATGCGTCGCACGCGGTGCTCCATCGCCTCGTCGCCGGGGAAGTCGGGCTCCTGCTCGGGGCTGATGGTGTTGACGTAGCGGGTCTGCGTCAGCGGCGGCAGGCCGACCTGCAGCTGGCGGGCGCATTTGAGCAGCTTGTAGATGATGAATCGGGCGCGCTCAGGTCCCCCTTCCCCGACCACCGCGTCCAGCGAATCGAGCCATTCCTGGGTCTCGGTGGGGTCGAGGTCGGGCAGCTGCTGCTTGAACTGGTCGAAGATCTCGTGCATCGGCCGCCTATGGTACAGACCGATGCCGGGGTAGACTCAGGCCGATGTCTCGCGAAGAGCGACGCGCCTACCAGCGCCTGAACAAGAAGCAGGATCCCTACGCCCTGCCCAGCAATCCCGCGGCGCGGGCTCGCCAGGAGAAGATTCGGGCTCGTCGCGCCGCCCGCCCGCCGGCCCGCACTCGGATGGGTCTCACTCCGCGCGCGATGGCCTGGATCTTCGGTGGTGGCGCCGGGGTGGGCCTGATCGCCTTCTCGGTGTCCTGGCCAAACGGCGCGACGATGGCCGCGTATGTCGGGCTGGCCGCCGCGGCGGTGTGGATCGCGCTCGCCTTCGGCCTCCGGCTGCTGGGCCGCCGCCCCGCCACGCCCCGCTGACTCGCCAGCTCCACGGATCGCGGCGATGAACGGCGCACTCGGGGCGGCGGGACTCGTTCTCATCGGCTACCTGCTCGGCGCCCTGCCAATCGGTCTTCTCGTCGGCAGGCTGAGCGGTGGCGTTGATCTGCGGCAGCATGGCTCCGGGCGGACGGGGGCGACGAACGCCCTGCGGACGATTGGTCCGGCGGCCGCGTCGGCCGTGGCGTTGCTGGACCTGGGCAAGGGACTCTCCGCAGTCCTCCTCGCGCGCTGGCTGTACCAGGCCGGACCGGCCGGCTCGCCGGAATGGGTCGTTGCGGCGACCGGGCTGGCAGCGGTGATCGGCCATGTGCGATCGGTCTTCATCGGCTTCCGTGGCGGTCGGGGACTGGCCCCCTTCACCGGCGCCATGCTGGCGGCGCTGCCGCTGACCGTGGTGATCCTGCTGCCGCTCTTCGCCGTGGTGATCTGGCGCTGGCGCTTCGTCTCGCTCGGCTCGGTGGTGGTGGCCGTGCTCGCCCCGGTGGTGGCGGGGCTGCTGAGCCTGGCAGGGCAGGGGAGTCAGGGGGCGGTGGCCCTGGCCGCGGGGGGCGCGGCGGTTGTCACACTGGCGCACCGGGACAACATCGCCCGCCTGCGGGCCGGCACCGAACGGAGGCTGGGGCGATGACCGAGCAACACCCGTCAGCGCGGCTGACGACGCTGCCCAACATGCTCGGCCTAGCCCGGATCGTGGCCACCCCGGTGGTCATGGCACTCCTGCTGCTGCCCTTTGCCGGCGCCGGGTTGATCGGCTTCGCGGTCTTCACCCTGGCCGCCACGACCGACTATTTCGACGGTCGGATCGCACGTGCCCGGGGCCAGGTCACTCCGCTCGGCGTCTTCCTGGACCTGACCGCCGACAAGGTGCTGGCGGCGGGAGTGCTGATCGCCATGGTGCAGGTCGACCTGCTGCCCAGCTGGATCGTGGCGACCCTGCTGATCCGCGAGCTGGTGGTCGCCGGGATCCGGCAACTGGCGGCCAGCGCCAACGTGGTGATCGCCGCCCGCGGGCTGGGCAAGTGGAAGGCCTTCGCCACCAACCTGGCGATCGGTGCGCTGCTGCTGGCCTTCGACGCCCGCAGCGGTGGGCCGCTCGCGGGGTTGGAGTTCACCGTGGAGTTCCAGCTGGTCGGCGGCTGGCTGGCGCTGGCGGCCGCGCTGCTGGCGGTCGTATCAGCGTGGGACTACCTCAAGGGGGCGCTGCCGATCCTGCTGGGCCGGGAGCACTGACCGCTACTTGACGAGCCGATGCTCCAGGCGGTTGAGCGCGATCCACATGGCGACCACCCCGAACACGACGAGATAGCCCAGGTCCCACAGCTCGTGCCAGCCGAGCAGCCCGGTGGCCAGGCCGCGCAACAGGCCGACGGCGTGGAAGAGCGGCGTCAGCTCCATGGCCAGCTGAATGGCCTGGGGGTAGACGCTGATCGGGAAAAAGGTGCCGGAAAAGAGGAACATCGGCATGACGACGAGGCCCATCGGGAGGTCGAAGTCCTGCACTGTGCGCAGGTAGGAGGTGGTGGCCAGGCAGGCCGCGCTGAAGGCGGCGCCGATGAGGATCGAGGCGGGGATCACGAAGAAGAGCATCGGTGAGATCACCAGCCCCATCCCGATCATGACCAGCACGAAGGCGATCACGTACAGCGTCCCGCGGAAGAGCGACCACAGCATCTCGCCCACCGCGATCTCGCGGATCCCCAGCGGTGTGGCCAGGATGGCGTCGTAGGTCTTGGCGAAGTTCAGCTTGAAGAAGACATTGAAGATCGACTCGGCGATCGCGCCGTTCATGGTCGCCTGGGCGAGCAGCGCCGGCGCCACGAAGGCGGCGTACGGGATGGCACGGCCGTCCCCCAGCGTGACGTTGCCGATGAGCGAGCCAAGCCCATAGCCGATCCCCAGCAGGTAGAAGAGCGGCTCGAAGAAGCCGCTGAAGATGACCATCCAGCCGCGCTTGTAGACGAGCAGGTTGCGCTGGACCAGGCGGCGAGAGCGCAGTAGTGACGCGACCAGCCCGGAGGCGGGCGCCGATGACTGCGAGTGACGCGCGACGGCGGTCACTTCACAAGCCTCCGCTGGAGCAGCCGATAGGCGATCACCGAGGTCACGCCAAGGAAAACGACCAGGTAGCCCAGGTGCAGCGGCCACGTCGACGGCATGGCGTCGAGCACCGCGCCGCGCACCAGCGCCACCCCGTGGTAGAGCGGCGTGGCAGCGGCGACCCACTCCACCGCATCGGGCAGCTGCGAGACCGGGAAGAAGGTCCCGCTGAACAGGAAGAGCGGGTTGACGACGAAGCGGAAGAGGGCCGCGAACCCCGAGTCGTTGGTGCGCGTGGCGGCGAAGGCGATGATGGGCGCCGAGAAGGCGAGCCCGGTGAGCACCGCCGCGGGGATGGCGAGGAGCGCGAGCGGGCTGCGCGGGATGCCGAACCCGGTGAGCACCACCATGAAGACGGCCGACATGGTGGTCAGCCGGAACGCGATCCAGCTCAGCTCGCCGATG
>JAYUGK010000279.1:0-3579 GCA_043738415.1 Chloroflexota bacterium
GAGGAGTTGCAGTCCGCCTTCGACGGAGCGGTCGAACGGGTTCGCCCCGAGCTCGGTCGTTTGTATCCGATGCTCATCGGCAGCGAGCGGCGGAGCGGCGCCATCGAGTTCGAGGATCGCTCGCCGATCGACACCTCGATCGTCGTCTCGCGCTTCCCGGTCGGCACTGGGCAGGACGTCCGCGACGCGATCGCAGCGGCACGCGCCGCCTTCCCGGCATGGCGCGACCTCGGCTGGCGCAAGCGCCTGGAGCTGATCCGCAAGGCGGCCGATCTCATCAGCCAGCGACAGTTCGACTACGCGGCGCTGATGAGCTTCGAGGTCGGCAAGAACCGCCTCGAGGCCCTGGGCGACGTTGAGGAGACAGCCGACATGCTGCGCTACTACGCGAATTCGATGGAAGCGGCCGACGGCTTCGTGAAGCCGATGGGATCGCTCTCCCCGGCAGAGCACACGCGCAGCATTCTCAAGCCGCACGGCGTCTGGGGGATCATCTCGCCCTTCAACTTCCCGATGGCCCTGGCCGGCGGACCGGCAGCCGGTGCGCTGGTGGCAGGCAACACCGTCGTCATCAAGCCCTCATCGGACGCCCCGCTGATGGCCTACAAGTTCTGCGAGGCGCTGCGCGACGCCGGGATCCCACCGGGAGTCTTCAACCTGGTCACCGGGCCGGGCGAGACCGTCGGCGCGGAACTGGAGCAGAACCCCGATATCGACGGCATGGTCTTCACCGGCTCGTACGAAGTCGGCATGCGGCTGTACACCGGATTCACCCGTGACTACCCGCGCCCGATCATCACCGAGATGGGCGGCAAGAACCCTTCGATCGTGACCACGACCGCCGATCTCGACGAGGCCGCCGAAGGGGTCATGCGCTCCGCCTTCGGTTTCGACGGCCAGAAGTGCAGCGCCAACAGCCGCGTCTACGTCGAGCGATCGGTGGCGCGGGAGTTCGTCGATCGGCTGGTCGAGAAGACAGCAACGATCCAGGTCGGGGACCCCACCCAGCGCCACAACTGGATGGGTCCGGTCATCAACGAGCGATCCCTGCGCAAGTTCACCGATGCCGTTGCAGAGGCAAAGCGCGACGGCGGGCGGATCGAGATCGGCGGCGAGGTGCGCCACGACGAGGGCACCGAGCGTGGCTTCTTCCCGTCCCCGACCGTGGTGACCGGCCTGCCGACCACCCACCGCCTGTTCCGCGACGAGCTGTTCGTGCCGTTCATCGTCGTCGGCGAGGTCGACTCGCTCGACGAGGCGCTGCAGCTCTCCAACGCCACCGCCTATGGCCTGACGGCCGGCATCTTCAGCCACGACGACGTCCAGATCCGTCGCTTCCTGGACACCATCCAGGCGGGCGTGGTGTACGTCAATCGGCGAGCGGGCGCGACCACCGGCGCCTGGCCGGGGATCCAGTCCTTCGGCGGCTGGAAGGGCTCCGGCTCATCGGGCAAGAGCGGGCTCGGCCCGTACTACGTCATGCAGTTCCTGCGCGAGCAGTCGCAGACCGTGATGGGCCAGGAATTGCCGCCGGCATGACCGACCTCGAAACCTTCGCGCCGGTCGTCGACCCCAGCGGCTGGTTCAGCGTGCAGCTTCGCTACGCCTACCTGGTCGGCGAGACGCCGACCATGATCGAGGATCGGGTGGTGCTGATCGACGGCGAGGACGAAGAGACCGCCCTGGGCCGCGCAATCGAGGTCGCCGAAGCATACGAGGACGAGTTCGAGACCGACACCGGCGAGAGCGGCGTCATCCGCTTCGAGGGGATCGTGGCGCTCAAGGAGCTGGACGACCCGCCGGCCGCCGGGACCGAGGTCTGGCACGAGTTCATGGCACCCCCCGGCGTGGAGATCGATGCCGGGGACGAGCCCCTGCCGCCGCTGCGGCCGGCCGAGATGGCCTTTCCCCGCGCCCACGACGACTGATGCCCTGGCGGAGCCTGGCGTACTCCGCCGTCCGCCCGCTCCTCTTCCGGCTTGACTCGGAGCAGATCCATCGGCTGACCGTGAGCGCGCTGCGACACGCCGGGGAACACGCGGTCGGTCGCCGACTGGTGGGCTGGGTTGGCGGGACGCCAACAGGTCTCCCGATGGTCGAGGTGGGTGGCCTGACCTTCCGCAACCGCGTCGGCCTGGGAGCCGGCTTCGACAAGGACGGAGTGGCGCTGCGCGGCACGGCGGCGCTCGGGTTCGGCTTCGCCGAGATCGGGACCGTCACGCCACGGCCGCAGCCCGGACATCCGCGTCCGCGGCTCTTCCGACTGCCCGCGGACGAAGCGCTCATCAACCGCATGGGCTTCAACAATGCGGGGGCCGAGGAGGTCGCCCGCAACCTCGCCCGCCTCCGCCCGCACCTCCCCAACGGATTCGTGGTCGGGGTCAATATCGGGCGCAATGCCGCTACCCCGGCCGACGACGCGGTCGGTGACTACGTGGCCGCCCAGCGCCTGTTGGCCCCATTGGCCGACTACCTGGCGGTCAACGTTTCGTCGCCCAATACCCCGGGCCTGCGCGACCTCCAGGCTCCGCGCCGCCTGCGAGAGCTGCTGCTCGCCCTGGCCGAGGCGGGTGAGCGCATGAACTGTGGGCGGCCGATCTTCGTAAAACTGGCGCCTGACCTGGGTCCGGGCGACATGGAGGCCGTGGTCGCGGCCGTCCTCGGGGTGCCGGTCCAGGGACTGATCCTGTCCAATTCCACCCTGGCCCGCGACCGGCTGACCTCGCCCGATTCGCTCACGCATGAGGCTGGCGGGCTCTCCGGCGCGCCGCTGCTGATGCGGACACGCGGAGCGATCCGCCGCGCGCGGGCGCTCGTGGGCAGCCGCATGGCGATCGTCGCTTCCGGTGGCATCGGCTCGGGCCAGGATGCTGCCACTCTCATCGGCGCCGGGGCCGACCTGGTCCAGTTGTGGACCGGCCTGGTCTACCGCGGCCCGGGCCTGATCGGTGAGGCGGCGAAGGCGGTACGATAGGGCTCCATCTAGCCAGGGGCGCGGGCAGGACGCGCCACTCCGTTCGGAGTGCTTGGTACCGATGACCCTTGAGGCCAGCCCTTCCTCCCCGGCTGCTCGCATGGCGGCGCCGCAGATCATCACCGAGCTGCCCGGACCCCGAGCGCGGGCGATGATCGCCCGAGACAACGCCGTGGTCAGCCCCAGCCTGACGCGCGCGTACCCATTGGTCGCCGAGAGCGGCAGCGGGTATGTGGTCACCGACGTGGACGGCAACCGCTTCCTGGACTTTGCGGCGGGGATCGCGGTCTGCTCCACCGGGCACGGACATCCGCAGGTGGTCGCCGCCATCAAGGAGCAGGCAGATCGGCTGATCCATATCGCGGCCACCGATTTCTACGAGCCTCGCTACCTGGAGCTCACCGAGCACCTGGCGCGGATCGCCCCGTTCGACGAGCCGGCGCGGGTGTTTCTCACCAACTCGGGGACCGAGGCCGTCGAAGGCGCCATCAAGCTGGCGCGCTATCACACCCATCGGCCCGGACTGATCGCCTTCGAGGGGGCCTTCCACGGCCGGACGATGGGCGCCCTGTCACTCACCAACAGCAAGATCAAGCAGCGAGCCG
>JAYUGK010000280.1:0-3568 GCA_043738415.1 Chloroflexota bacterium
CAGGTGATGGTTGTTCCGATCGCCGACCGACACGTTGCGTATGCCCGCGAGGTGTGTGGCGCGCTGGCCGCCCTTGGGATTCGTGCAGAGGTGGACGACCGCGCCGAGCGGATGCAGGCCAAGTTGCGCGGCGCGCAGGAGCAGAAGGTCCCCGTGATGCTGGTGCTGGGCGACCGGGACCAGGAGGCAAGAGCGGTCAGCCCCCGGCTGCGAACCGGTGAGTCAGCGCAGGGCGTCCCGCTCGAACAGTTCGTCGCCGAATTGCGTGGCCGTATCGAATCCCGCGAGCTGTGGCCGTACGCCGCGGCGGAGTAGCGGGAGCCGTGCCTGCGATGCACCTTGTAGCTCCATGGATGCCCAATCGCCAGTCATGGGCCGAATGTGCTCTCCGTGCGACCGGATCTGCAGCTAGGACGGCCATATTTCGTCCGCCTGCGACAACTGGGCCAATCAGTGGGTGTTAGGACTTCCC
Source organism: Chloroflexota bacterium (assembly GCA_043738415.1). Taxonomy (GTDB): domain Bacteria; phylum Chloroflexota; class Limnocylindria; order QHBO01; family QHBO01; genus CF-167. The sequence goes on from JAYUGK010000280.1 coordinate 473, forward strand.
TGGGCGGCAAGGCGCAGCGGTGCCGGGTTCAAGATGCCTGGCCGGCCCGTGGGACCCAGCCATGAGGAAGATGCGCGCGGTGGGACAGTTAGCCTTGGCCTCGACCGACCCGGCCCGTGTCGCCGAGTTCTACGAGTCGGCTTTCGGGTTCCGCAGACGCGCCGCCGACGAAGGGGGCGTGGACCTGGAATTGGGCGGCTTTGAGCTCAGCTTCCGACGTGGTGATCGGGCGGCCCGAGACGGGATGCAGATCGGCTTTCGGGTCGACACCGCCGCAGAGGTGGACGCCTGGGCCCAGGAGATGAGCCTGCGCGGATTCGCGCTCGTCGGGCCGCCATCAGGTGATCGGTGGCAGGGGACGCGCTCGTTCAGGGTGGCCGATCCGGACGGTCGCCAGGTGGCGGTCTTTTTCGACTACCCGAGCTGAGTCGCGGTAGTGCATCAGTTTGAGCCGCGGGGTAGTTACCTCAGTCGTGGCTGCGTTGACCGTCCCTTCAAGCCCGGTGTATAGTCCATCGGCGTTTGCGCATCGGTATGGGCCACGCGTCCAGGACTGGACGGTGGCTCATTTGTTGAAGGAGCGGCAGCACTCATAGCCAAGGATCTCCGAATCAACGACATGATCCGAATCCGCGAGGTGCGGGTCATTGACGATGAGGGACAACAGCTCGGGGTTCTGCCAACCGTCGAGGCTCTTGCCCTGGCGCAGGAGAAGGGGCTCGACCTCGTGGAGGTCGCGCCCGCGGCGGTCCCGCCGGTCTGCAAGATCATCGACTATGGGCAGTACAAATACGAGCTCCAGAAGCGCGAGCGCGAAGCGAAGCGAAAGCAGAAGTCGCAGACCTTCAAGGAGATCCGGCTTCGGGTCAAGATCGATGTCAATGACCTGAGGACCAAGACCAGACGGGCAGGCGAATTCCTGGCCGACGGGGACCGGGTGAAGGTCACCGTACAATTCAGAGGTCGCGAGATGAGCCACGCCAATCTGGGGCGTGACCTCCTCGATCGGGCGGCAGAAATGCTCGCCGAGCATGGTGTCGTGGAGCGGGCGCCGCTTCTCGAGGGCCGCAATATGTTCATCGTGATGGCCCCGCCCGAGAAGCGGGTGGAGAAGAAGGGCGAAACGATCGGCGACGCAGTGGCCGCCCAGGGGATCGAAGCGACTGCAGTCGTGGATGCGGTGCAGGCGACCGAGGCGGTCAATCCGGAGCCGGGTGATTCGCAGTCGATGGAGCAGAGCTGATATGCCGAAGATGAAGACCCACAAGGGAACGGCCAAGCGCTACAAGAAGACGGGCTCGGGCAAGTGGGTACGTCCAAAGGCGTGGAGCGGCCACCACCTCCAGATTAAGTCGAGCAGCCGGACCCGCCGCTACGCAGGCAAGGCGATCGTATCGGCCACCCACAACAAGCAGCTTTCCCGGCTGCTCCCGTACGGATAGAGGCTGACCTATGGCCCGAGTCAAGCGCGGCGTTGCTGCGCACAAGCGTCACAAGCGACTCCTCGCCCAGGCGGAAGGCCGTCGCGGCACCCGCTCGAAGCTGATCCGACCGGCCCGCGAGGCGCTCTTCCATGCACTGGTGTACGCGTATCGCGATCGCCGAAATCGAAAGCGCGACATGCGCCGTCTGTGGATCGAGCGCATCAACGCCGCCGCGCGCCAGAACGGCCTGCCGTATGGCCGGTTCATCGCGGGCCTGAAAACAGCCGGGGTGGTGGTCGACCGCAAGATGCTCGCCGACCTCGCCATCCGGGACACCGGCGCGTTCAGCAAGATGGTCGAGATGGCGAAGGGTTCCCTCACCCGCTAGGCAGCGTGCGGACGACACCGGCTACCATCGACCCTGCTCGCAAAACGCGGAGCGGGGTCGTTTGTTTTCGCGGATGATCTGAGATGGACCGATGACACGACCGTTCGCAGCCCCATCCACCCTCCCGGCTCCCGCGCCCAGTCGCGGTGCCCGATGACCGACCTGCACGCGCGACTCGAGGAGGTGCGTACCACCGCACGCGACCGCCTGGCCGCCGCGGATAGCCTCTCCGCCGTCGAGGCGCTGAGAAGGGCCGTCCTCGGACGCTCCGGCGAGCTCACGCAGTTGCTGCGGGGCGTGGCGGACGTGGACGCAGCCGACCGTCCGAGGATCGGCCAGTTGGCGAACGCCGCCCGGGACGAGATCGATCTGTCGATTCGCAATCGGCTTGCGGAGCTCGAATCCCAGGTTCTCGACGAGCGCCTGGGATCAGAAGGGATCGACATGTCGGCGCCAGGGCGGCCCGTGCGAGTCGGCCATCTCCATCCGACCCTCAGCGTGGAGCGGGACCTGCGAGAGATCTTTCACGCCTTCGGCTTCGAGATCTTCGAAGGTCCAGAGATCGAAACCGAGGCGATGAACTTCGAAGCGCTCAACATCCCGGCCGACCACCCGTCACGCGACCTGTGGGACACGCTGTACGTGGCCGAGCCGGGAAGCGATCCGCCTCGGCCGGCAGAGGACGGCACCATCCTCCGCACCCACACCAGCCCGGTCCAGATTCGCGCGATGCGTGAACTCAGCCCGCCGATCCGGGTGATCACCCCCGGACGCTGTTTCCGCTACGAAGCCGTTGACGCATCGCACAACTTCGAGTTCTTCCAGGTCGAAGGTCTGGTGGTGGACCGCGAAACGAGCCTGGCTGACCTGAAGGGGATGCTCGAGGAGTTCGCCCGGGCGCTGTATGGCGAGGCGACCGGCACCCGCTTCCGCCCCGGCTACTACCCGTTCACCGAGCCGAGCGTCGCCTTCGATGTCAGCTGCCTGGTCTGTGGTGGACCCGGCTGCCCGGCATGCGGGCGCTCCGGCTGGATGACGATCCTGGGTGCTGGCATGGTCCATCCGACCGTGCTGCGGGCCGGCGGGCTCGACCCCGACACCTACCAGGGGTACGCCTTCGGCATGGGTCTGGACCGCATCACCTTGCTGCGCCATGGCATTCCCGACCTGCGTCTGCTGATGGGCGCTGACCTGCGTTTCCTCTCGCAATTCCCCGGCGGACGGTGAGACGATGCTCGTTCCGCTGTCGTGGTTGCGCGACTACGTCGACTTCGACCTGTCTGC
>JAYUGK010000281.1:0-10028 GCA_043738415.1 Chloroflexota bacterium
AGCGATCTTCCGATTAGCCGTTGCGCGACCCCGTTCATCCCACCCGCCCGGATGCGGTGGCGCGAGCCAGGGTCGTGCGCGGGGATGGTAGCAGCGCCCGGCTGACCCGGTCAACCTCGCGAGGAGAAAGAGGAGGAGGCCTCTTCAAACGACGCTACCGGGACACCCGGGCTGCGGGTGCGTTGGCTATGCTGCGTTTGGGTGCTCAGGAAACCTCCTCCACCACGAAATTGGGTGGTTGACACGCGCGGTGGCCACAATAAGACGAAGCGAGGAGCGAGGGTTCGGATGAGCCAGCGAACGGAGGCCAGCGGGCTGATCGGCCTGTTCGTGGACGCGGCGGGCGTCCTCTACATCGCCGATGCCTTCAATGCCCGCATCCGCGCTCTTCACTTCGCGGAGGCCCCTTGATGAGCAAAGGCCTGGAACGGTACCTCGAGGATCGCGACACGCGTGCGCTTGAGACGAGAAAGCGTCAGCCGGCGTCCGCGCAACTGCTCTACCCACGGTGAGAGGTCAGCGCTGCAATGCATAAAGACCGACGAGCATCGTTGCGGGGGCGGCCCGCGACCGTGGACATGTGCGATGAATCCTGGCAGCCACCGACTGCGGCGAGACTGCGGCGACTCAGGGACCGGTGACGGCGAGCTGCAGGGGTGCCGAGCCGAGGTCGGTAAGAGCGGCGTGGCCGGCGGCCAGGGTGATCCAGGCGACCGTGCGCCGTGCCCCCGCGGGCGGCGAGAGGGAAAGTCGCAGCTCGACTGACTCGCCCGGCGCCAGCGACGGGATGGTGAGTGGCAGCGGGGCCAGGCCGTCCGGGGCGCGACGCAGGTACGGTTGGTCGCTCGCCTCCCAGCCGACGAGCAGGTGGAGATCTGTCGGCCAGGCACGGGTGCCGGTGTTGGTCAGCCGCACACCGAGCCCCGACGCAAGACGGGCCGGGTTAACCGATGGGATCCAGTACGGCGGCCCGGTGCCGGGCACTGCTGCCGGTGCCACTCCGGCCGCCCCGCCGTCGATCTGGGCGTCGTACCGCACGGCGAGAGGCCGATCGGCGAGGTAGGCGCCGATCGCCTGGGCAATGCCCGCGGCGATGGCCGCCTGACCCTCCGGAGAGAGCAGCAGATCCTGCTCCGCGGCGAGGTTGATCGAGCCGACCTCGGCCAGGATCGCCGGCATCAGCACGCCACGCGTCGGCTGGGTGAGTGGATCGGGCCGATCCGCGGTTGGCGTGAAGAGCGGCGGGGTGATGACGTAGAAGTTCCTCGACTCGATGCCGCGGTCCTGCCGCTCATAGGTCGCCAGCGGAGCGATGGCTGCCACCACCGCGTCCTGCACCAGCCGCGCCAGGCGCTCGCTGGCGGAGACGCCCCAGGCCGTCTCATCGGTGTAGTAGGTCTGGGTGGCCGCGATCTGGAAGCTGACCCCATCCTGGTAGAGCGAGTTGATGTGAATGCTCACCAGCAGATCGGCGCGCGCGACGTTGACCTTGTCGATGCGCGCCTGCCCCTCATCACGGATGAGCGTCTTGCCGATGCGGTCGAAGCCCGATTGGCTATCGCCGTTGACATCGCGGAAGGGGGCGCCGTGGCAGCCCAGGTCGGGGTAGTCATCGCCGGCCAACAGGTCCTCGCCCTCACGGGTGAGCACCACGCTGATGCCCTGCGCCTCCAGCTGGCGCCGCAACTCGGTGGCGATTGCCAGATTCATGGTCTTCTCGGAGAACGCGGTTCCCCTTTCGAGCGGGTCAGGCACACCCCAGTCGAGGCAGCCACCGTGCCCCGGGTCGATGCCAACCACGACGGCGCCGGGGTTGGGTGCGTAGACCGCGCTTGACGAGCCAGGAGCCGGCACCGCGTCCCCGATGCCCGGGGTCGGGCTGGAGGTGGCCAGCGCAGACGCCGATGGCGACGCGCCGAGGCTCCGGATGCTGGGCGTCGCGCAGGCGGCCAGCAGCAGGACCCCACCGAGCAGGGCAGCGACCCGACGGCCGGCTGGAACGCCCATCGTTGCGCTGCCGATCAGCGCTCGGAAGCTTCGACGCTCTTGCTCAGGGAGACGAGGAATTCCGCGTTGTTCTTCGTCTTGCCGAGCCGCTGCATGAGCAGCTCGATCCCCTCGTTGGGACCGACCGCGCTGAGCATGCGCCGCATGGTCCAGGTCATCCGCAGCGTGTTCTCGTCGAGCAGCAGCTCTTCGCGTCGGGTGCCCGAGCGCAGGACGTCGATTGCCGGGAAGATCCGCTTCTCGCTCAACTTGCGGTCGAGGGCCAGCTCCATGTTGCCGGTCCCCTTGAACTCCTCGTAGATGACGTCATCCATCCGCGAGCCCGTGTCAACCAGGCAGGTGGCAATGATCGTCAGGCTGCCGCCGCCCTCGATGTTGCGGGCTGCACCGAAGAAGCGCTTGGGCGGATAGAGGGCCACCGGGTCAACGCCACCGGAGAGGGTCTTGCCCGAGGCCGGCAGTGCCAGGTTGTAGGCGCGCGCCAGTCGGGTGATCGAGTCGAGCAGGATCACCACGTCGCGTCCCATCTCCACCTGGCGCTTGGCGACCTCGAGACACATCTCCGCGACGCGGGTGTGGTTCTCGGTCGGCTCGTCAAAGGTGGAGGCGTAGATCTCGCCTTTCACGCTGCGACTCATGTCGGTGACCTCTTCGGGGCGCTCGCCGATGAGCGCCACCATGAGGTGGACGTCGGGGTAGTTGTCGGTGACCCCGGCCGCGATGTGCTTCAGAACGGTGGTCTTGCCCGCCTTCGCCGGCGACAGGATCAGGCCACGCTGGCCCTTGCCGATGGGGCTGATGAGGTTGATCAGGCGCTGGGTCAGGTTCTTCTGGTCGGTCTCGATGTCGAACATCTCGTCAGGGAAGACCGGCACCAGGGTCTCGAATTGCGGCCGGCGGCGAGCGGCATCCGGATCGACCCCATTGACCGTGTCGACCCGCAGCATGCCCCAATACTTCTCCTGGTCCTTGGGCGGGCGGCTCTGCCCCTCGACCTTGTCGCCGGTGCGCAGGCCGGAGCGACGGACCTGGGACGAGCTGATGTAGATGTCGTCCTGGGAGGGCATCACACCGTGCCGGCGCAGGAAGGCGAAGCCGTCGTCGACGATCTCGACGATGCCGCTGACGATCCCCGGCTGCAGGTTCTGCTCGTGACGCGGCTCCGCCGGCGCGAGGGGGACGAGATCGAGCAGCTTCAGGACGAGGTCCGAGTGCTCCATCAGGTCGGTACCCTCGACGCCCCATTCGGTGGCCATCTCGCGGAGCTCTTCGACGCTCTTGGCCTGGAGGTCGGTGATGTTCATCCCCTGCTCGAACTCGTCCCCGTCAGTTGGGAAGGGCCCGGCGTAGATCGACGAGTAGCCACCAGTGGCGTAGTTGTTGCGACGGCCCTGGAAGACCGGGCGGGGCGCCTGGCGCCGTGGACCGCCTCCACCGCCGCCTCCGCCGTCAGGTCGGCGACGCGGCCGGCTGCGTCGCTGGGGGCGTGATTCGTCGTTCATGGATGCCTGACCTCGATCAGTGGTGGGACCGCCTCTTGGGGGCTGCCTGCGCCAACGGCGCGGCGGAGTTCGGGCCGGCGAAAGCGGGTCGGATCCACGTTCAAACGTGGGGCTCTCGTCCGGTGGGAAGCGCGGTGGTCAACCGGTCAGACCTTGCGGGTCCCTGCGCGAGTGGTGATGTTGGGCCCGCCGTAGCCGCTCATCTCGCCGATGAGCTTGGCCCGAATCTGACGCACGACCGGTGGCCAGTCCAACGCATCATACCCGAGTCGCGCAACCGCGTCGCCGGCACTCCACGAAAGGCCTGCCCGCCACAATCCTCGGAGCGTCTCACCGGCCATCGCGCTGCTCCACCACTCGTCGCCATGATGCGCCCGCAGGTGATCGGTGAGCGCGGCGTCAACCATCGCGCCGCGCAGGTAGGCCGCTGCGGACAACCCGTCTTTGATGGACAGGTAGCGCTCCTCCGGCTCGCGCGCGCCGGCGCTCAGGCCCACCAGCCCAGCATAGGTGGCGCGATGCAGCGCCGCCTCGCCGCCGCGGTGCATCCGCAGCTCGTACAAATGACACGCTGCCTGCGTCCGCAGCCTGATCAGGTGGTAGAGCGCGGAGAAATCGGCGAAGCCCCGAGCATGCTGCTCGGGCATCCCCAGCTGCTCGGTGAGCCAGGCCGGCTCCATGAGCAGGCGCTCGAAGGTCATCGCGTAGCCCCCGGCAACGGCCTGATCCCCGAGCTGGCGCATCGAAACGGGAAGTTCCGGGTCCACGTTCAGGTAGTGCTCGAGGTGGCCGGCCTCGTGCAGGACCGCGCCGTAGTCGCGCCAGCCGCTCTGCGGTTGCGTCACGAGGCGGACGTCGCGTGGGGCATTGACGACCCATGCGGCCGGCCTTGGCGACTTGTTCGCCCGGGCCTCGATGTCGAGCGTGGCGCCCTGCTGCGTCTGCAGCTCGATGCCTAGCCCACGCAGCGTCGACTCCAGCACGGGGAGCATGCGGCGCGCCTCGAACCAATGGTCCCAGCCGCTGCCGCGGGCCAGGTACCACAGGTCGGCCACGCTGGCATCTCCCTGCTCGATCTCGATGCGCGCCAGGTACCGACGCAGGGCCGCGAAATAGAACGTCTCCGATACCGCAAGGAAGTCGCTCAGCTGCGCGCCCAGCGCATCGGGATCAAAGCCGCGCGTGACCCGGATCAGGTCAACGTAGTCGGCATAGCCGAGCTCAACGGCGAGCTCGGCGGTCCGCGCCACCCGCTGAGCGCGGAGCGGGTTCAACGCCTCCACCGCCTCCAGGTACGAGGCCAGGAGCGCATTCCGCTCGGTGCGGCCATCGATCGCGCTGATCCGGTTGCGAACCGCTCGGTACGACAGCTCCTCCCCGCGCCAGACGACAACCGCAGTTCCTTCGGCGGTGTTCAGCGCGTCGGTGAGGGCGGCGACTTGCCGTTCGAGGTATCCGTCGGTGGCGAAGGCCAGCAGGGCGCGGTTGCGGGTGAGGTCCGGTCCGCCAGTCTCTACCAACGCTCGCAGCGCCTCGATCGGCGTTCGCTCGAAGAGCGCCGCATGTCGCCGATGGATCGGCTCGAGCGCAAGCTCAGCGCGGAACCCCGCCGAATGCTGGTACATCTGCTCGGCGTGCTCCGCAAGAAACGCCTCTGCGGAGTGCTCGTACGCGGCCCGATCGAAGGTTGCGCGGCGGGTTCGAGTGGCTGTCATCTGCTCAGACATCGGCCTCGACGTTGAGCGCCGGCGTGGCGGTCGTCGCTTCGGTGCCGTAGCCCAGGCGCGCCGCGGCGGCACCCACGAACTCGCGGAAGAGCGGGTGGGGCCGGTTAGGGCGGCTCTTCAGCTCCGGATGCGCCTGGGTGGCCACGAACCAGGGATGATCCCGCAGCTCGATGTATTCGACCAGCCGGCCGTCCGGCGACAGGCCGCTGAACCACATCCCGGCCTTGTCGAGCCGATCGCGGTACGCATTGTTGACCTCGAACCGATGGCGGTGGCGGTCGTAGGCGATCTCGGTCCCATAGGCTGCCCTCACCAGCGACCCTTCTTCGAGGCGCGCCGGATAGAGACCCAGTCGCATGGTGCCCCCTTTGTCGGCGACGTCGGCCTGGTCGGGCATCAGGTCGATCACCGGGTGCTCGGTGAAGACGTTGAACTCGCTGCTGTTGGCATCCTCGGTGCCGAGCGCCATGCGGGCGAACTCGATCACCGCGCACTGCAGCCCCAGGCAGAGGCCCAGGTACGGCACGCGCTGCTCGCGGGCCCAGCGGATGGCGCGGATCTTGCCCTCCACCCCGCGGTAGCCGAAGCCGCCGGGGACGAGCACGCCGGCGACCCCCTTGAGCTCGTCGGCGACCTGCTCGGGCTCGATCCGCTCGAGGTGCTCGCTGCGGATCCAGCGCACCTTGATGTCGACCCGATGGTGCAGGGCGGCGTGCTTGAGCGCCTCGCTGACGCTGATGTAGGCATCGGGCAGCTCGGTGTACTTGCCGACGATCGCGATCTCCACCGCCGGACGGGTCGCCCGGATCCGCGAGACAAGCTCCTGCCAGTCGTGCAGGTCCGGCTCCCCGGCGGGGATCTCCATCTCGCGCGTGATCAGCTTGCCGAGGCCGGCCCGCTCGAGCTGCAGCGGCACCTCGTAGATGCTCGCAGCGGTCTTCAGCGGGATGACCGCGTGCACGTCGACATCGGTGAACAGCGAGACCTTGTCGAGGATCTCATCCTCGATCGGCTCGTCAGAGCGAAGGATGATCACGTCGGGCTGGATGCCGATCCCGCGCAACTCCTTGACCGAGTGCTGGGTCGGCTTGGTCTTCAGCTCGCCGGTGGCGCCGATCTGCGGCAGCCAGGTGACATGGACATACAGCACGTTGCGGCGCCCAACGTCCTTGCGCATCTGGCGGATCGCCTCGAGGAAGGGGAGGCTCTCGATGTCGCCGACCGTGCCACCCACCTCGACGATCACCACGCCGTGCGCCGCCAGGCCGCTCGCCGCCACGTTGCCGGTCCCGTCTCGCGCGACGCGCGCGATGCGCTCCTTGATCTCGTTGGTGATGTGCGGGATGACCTGCACCGTGCCGCCCAGGTAGTCGCCGCGGCGCTCCTTGGCGATCACGCTCTGGTAGATGCGACCCGTGGTGACGTTGCTGGCCTGGAAAGGTTCTCGTCGATGAAGCGCTCGTAGTGGCCCAGGTCGAGATCGGTCTCGGCGCCGTCGTCGGTGACAAACACTTCGCCGTGCTGGTACGGCGACATGGTGCCCGGATCGATGTTGATGTAGGGGTCGAGCTTCAGGATCGAGACCGGGATGCCCCTGGCCTTCAGGATCCGCCCGATGCTGGCCGCGGTGATGCCCTTGCCGAGGGAAGAGGTGACGCCGCCGGTCACGAAGACATACTTTGGCATCGCTCGGTACCTCAGCCTCGTGGCTCAAGCGTGCGGTCGGGCCTCATCAGGGCCGATCTCGGGCAACACGCGAGCAGGGACGCCAACGCCGCACTCGGGGAATCAGTCTAGCGCACCGATGGCGCCGCCGCCTACGGCGTGGGTCGCAGCCGCGCCTCCATGCCGAGGTGGTCCACGATCAGGCTGGCGCCGCCATCGGGATCGAGAAAGGCGATCTGGCGATCGCCGGTCAGGTCGTCGAGCGTGGTGAAGATGATGCGCAGGCCGTCCGGCGTCCAGCTGGGCTCACCGGCGCGCAGGCCGCCTGTCAGGTGGCTGAGCTGGGTCAGCCCGCTGCCATCGGCGGCGATGGCGTACAGATTCGAGGCCTTATCGGTCTGCTCGAACTCGCCAAGGTCGTTGGTTGCGAACACGATCCGCCCGTCCACTGGATTCCAGTCCGGGAAGGCGGCCAGCAGCCCGGCGCCGGTGAGTGTGGTGAGTGAGGCCGGCAGCGCTCCGCTGATGTCGGCCACCGCGATGGCGGAAGCGCTGGCCTGCACGAATGGCCCGTTGAGGACCACATCCTCGTCGACCCGCTCGACCTCAACGACCAGGGAGCGGCCATCGGGAGACCAGCGCGGGTACTTGATGAACTGGCGGGGCGATCCGGAGACGATGGCGCTCTGGACCGATCCGGACGCCAGGTCGAGGATCTCGATGGTGGTACCGGTGAAGGTGCCGTCCCGGGTGTCGTTGCGCTCGAACGCGATTCGGCTCCCATCGGGCGAGATGGCCGGATGGTCGATGTCCTCGCATGGCGCCAGGCAGGAATAGACGTTCCGCACGGCGCTGCCATCGGCACTGGCCAGCCAGATCGTCTTGAAATCGAGCACGAAGACCAGCCGGGAGCCGTCGCGGGACCAGTCGGGACGCCGGCCGAAACCGAGGCCCAGGTCGGCCAGGATCGGGTGGTCGCCAGTTCCATCAGGACGGACCAGCGAGAGCAACTCCCCCGCCCGCGACAGGGAGATGTACGCGATCCATGGCTCGCCAGGGAGGACCGAGACGGGGACCGCGGATGCCAGCCCGGAGGGCGAAGCCGCGAGCGAGGGCGCGCCAACCGACGCGTGCGGCGACACCAGCGGCGGGCCGTTGCAGCCGGCAATCAGCAGCGTGCTTCCCGCGAGCACGGCAAGACGAGCGAGAAAGAGTGCGCGACGGGCGCGAGCGGTCATGAGGATCCCTGCGGCAAGCTTCGGCGGATCGTAGCCGACGCCTATCATCGGCCGGATGATCGCCACGCTGCGCGCCGGGCTTCGCCTCATTCATCCCGCCCCCGCCGGGGCGGTGATCGCCCTCTCGGCTGCGCTCGGCGCGATTCTTGCCGCGCAGGCTGGTCTGGCGCTCGACGCGCGCTGGGGACTCACGGTCCTGAGCGTGGCCGGATCCCAGGTCTTCACCGGGGCCAGCAACGACCTGGCCGATCACGACCGGGATGCTGACGCCCGGCCGGAAAAGCCGTTGCCGGCGGGCGAGTTGAGCTTCAACGCGGCGGCCTGGATCGCCTCGGTAGGACTCGCCGTGCAGCTGGCCGCATCCTGGCGTTTGGGTGGGGTACCGCTGGCGCTGGGGGCGGTGGCATCGGCATCGGCCCTCGCCTACAACCTGTCCCTCTCTCGGACACCGCTCTCGGCGCTTCCCTACCTGGTGAGCTTCGGGGTGCTGCCAGCCTGGATCGCCGCGGGCGTCGGCGTGCCGCTCGAGAGGGTTCTGCCCGCCATCCCGCTGGTGGCGCCCTTCGCGGTGGCGGCGCACCTGGCGAACACACTGCGTGACTTCGAGGCGGATGCCGGCGGCGGCTCGCGGAGCCTGGTGCAGGTGCTCGGTCGAACGGCCAGCCGCTGGCTGGCGATCGGCCTCGCACTGGCCGTGGGGTTGGGAGTTGGGGGCGCGCTGCTCCTCGGCGGGAGCGCTCAGCCGGCAAGCATCGGACTGGGCGTCGCGGGACTCATCGGCGTGGCCCAGGGAGTCTCAGGCGAGCGGCGCCTGTGGTACGGGATGCTGCTGGCCGCGGTCTGCTGGACCGCCGCGTGGGCGCTCAGTACGGCTTGATCCGAGTCTGTTCGGAAACAGCTCAGACCGCATCCTCGAGATCGAGCCCGTCCTCGTCGTCGCTCTCCTCGGTCAGCTTCAACCAGACGAAGAGTCCGGCCAGGATGGTGAGCGGGATGACGATCATCGCGATCAGCAGCGTCACGATGCTCATGAACAAGACTTTGAAGATCTTCACCTGGTCCTCCCTGGGTCCACGCGCCACGCTGGTTCGCCGGCTGTCAGTCAGCGCTGCGTAGGCGCCTCGTTGATCATAGCCAAGATGTCGTCCCGCGTGAATTCGAGCAGCTGATGACCGAAACTTCCACCGCTGCCGACGGTCAGCAGGCGCAGCACGAAGGCGCCTTCCTGCTCGAAGAGGAATACGTCTCGGGGGACATGCAGGTCGAGGTAGGCCCCGATCACCCGCATCGCCTGCTCCTGAAAATTGCCGATCTCCGTTTGGGGCGTGTCTGAGGCTGCCGTCCCGCGAAGCGCCGCCGCCTCCTCCATCAGCTGGGCGATCTGCTCATCGGTCAGCTCATAGGTCCGCTTGGCCAGGCTCCCCGAGGACTCGGACCACATGCCCGACTGGGGCAGCGCGAGCCCCTGGAGGATGAAGCCGCCATCGAGCTCCAGCAGGAGCAGCTCCTTGAGGACCTCGCGGTCGGCAAAGGCGCCGATGCTGCGCAGCACCTCTTCCCAGTCCTGCCGCGGACTCCCTTCGTAGATGCGCATTCGATCCTCCAGGCTGCCCGCTGCTCAGGATACCTGCCGCGCACAGGCCACTGCGATGTTGGCCGCCAATCGTGCGTTGCTCAGGATCAAGCCGATGTTCGTGCGCAGGGTCCGGCCGCCGGAAAGCGCCGCCACCCTCGACAAGATGAAAGGGGTGACAGCACCGCCACTGACCTTCTCCTGCGCGGCAGCGGCAACCGCGGCCTCGATCCAGACAGCCACCTCCGATGCCGGAATCGCCAGTTCGGGCGGCGGTGGCTGGACGATCAGCAATCCACCGGCGCCGGGGATTCTC
>JAYUGK010000282.1:0-3567 GCA_043738415.1 Chloroflexota bacterium
CTCGGCCAGCGACCGCTCGTAGACCTCGGCCAGCGTCTCGCGCGGGCGCACGATCATGTACAGCACGACCGCGAACAGGAAGAGGAGCGGCGTGAAGAAGATGATCAGGGCCGACGCGACGTACGGCAGGATCGGGTTTTCGCCGCGCGCCTGCATGTCGCGGAAGGCCCAGTAGGCGGTCCCCAGCCAGAGCATCACGACGTAGATCACGATCAGTGTCGCGGCGGTCTGGACCAGCGGGTTTGTGACGAAATCGTTCCAGATCTTCCCCGGATCCGGCAGGCCGTCAGGCATCGGAGGCGGACCTCAACTGCATCGCGCGCTCAAGATCTAGGCTCGTGGCGCGGCGGTCATGCTAGCAGATAGCTGCGACAGGACCCCCAGCAGGGCCAGATGCTCAACTACCAGCACGCGCTCGGCGAGCCGCTCGGCGGTGTCATCGTCGAACACCGGCACCGCCACCTGCTCGATCGGCGCGCCTCGATCCAGCTCGATCGTCACGTCGTGGATGGTCACCCCGGTCTGCCGATCACCGGCCGCCAGCACCGCCTCGTGCACGGCCAGGCCCATCATCCCCGGACCGCCGTGGCGGGGCAGCAGAGACGGGTGGATGTTGATGGTGCGGCCCCCGAAGGCTGCGAAGTACGACGGGCGCAGGAGCTGGTCGTATCCCGCCAGCAGGGCAAGGTCGCAGCGCGCGGTGGTCAATCGCTGGCCGATTGCGGCGTCGCGCGCGGCGAGATCCGCGAAGTCGCGCCCGGCAAGCACCTCGCTGGCGACACCGTGGCGCTGTGCCACGGAGAGCGCGCGGATCCGGCGGCGGTTGGAAAGGACGAGCACCGGCTCGACCCCGGTCAGCCGTCCGCTGCTGACCGCGGTCAGCACCGCCTCGAGATTCGAGCCCCGTCCGGAGACCAGGATTCCGAGCCGCATCGGCGGCTAGACGAAGGAGACGCGCGCGTCGCCGGGAGCGACCGGCACGACGCTCCCCAGCCGCCGCGCCTCGGGGAGCGCCTGGAGCGCCACCTCCATCAGCTCGGGCCGGACGACACAGGTGAGGCCGATCCCCAGGTTAAAGGTGCGAACCATCTCCTCGTCGGGGATGTCGCCGCGCTGCTGGATCAGGCTGAAGATGACGGGGACCGGCCACGAGCCGAGCTCGACTTCCACGCCGAGCCCGTCGGGCAGGGTGCGCGGAATGTTGTCGACCCAGCCGCCACCGGTGATGTGCGCGAAGGCGAGCGCATCTCCACCGGCTGCGCGCAGGGCGCGGCGCAGAATGCGGATCTCGTCGAGATAGGACCGATGCGGCTCGAGCAGCAGGTCGCCGATGGTGCGGTCGAGCCCGGGGGCGGTGCGGCCCCAGTCGTCCTCGGTGAAGGTGCGCCGCGCAAGCGAGTAGCCGTTGGTATGCAGCCCGCTCGATGGCAGGCCGAGCAGGACGTCCCCGGCATGCACCTCCGACCCGTCAATCAGGTCGGCCCGTGCGACCACCCCCACGATGAAGCCGGCCAGGTCGAAGTCCTGGGTGGCGTACAGGTCCGGCAGCTCCGCGGTCTCTCCCCCCACCAACGACACTCCGGCCGCGGCACAGGCATTGGCCACGCCGCCCACGATCTCCGCTGCCACCTCGGCGCGCAGCTTCCCCACCGCGAGGTAGTCGAGGAAGAAGAGCGGATCGGCTCCCTGCACCGCGATGTCGTTGATGCAGTGGTTGACCAGGTCGACGCCGATGGTGTCGTAGCGCCCCATGGCGATCGCGATCTTCAGCTTGGTGCCCACGCCATCGGTCGAGGCGACCAGCACCGGGTCCGGATGCGTGGTCGGATCAAAGCGAAAGAGGCTGCCAAAGCCACCGATCCCGGCCAGCACCGACGGCCCCGCCGTGGCGGCTGCCGCGACGCCGATAAGTTCGACCGCGCGCTTGGCCTCGTCGATGTCGACCCCTGCCTCGCGATAGCTGCGGGTCATCGGCCTAGCCGCGCTCCAGCGCAAACTTGTCCACGTCGAGCGGCACGTCGACCGGGTAGCGTCCGTCGAAGCAGGCGGTGCACCGCCGATCCGGATCGCCACCGACGGCGGCCAGCAGGCCGTCCTGCGAGAGATAGCCGAGGCTGTCGGCGCCGATCAGCTGTCGGATCTCCTCCAGCGAATGATTGGCGGCTATCAGCTCGGCGCGACGACCCGTATCCACCCCCATGTAGCACGGGTAGCGCATCTGCGGCGAGTGGATCCGAAGGTGAACCTCCCGGGCGCCAGCACGCCGCAGCATGGCCACGATGGGGGCGGTGGTGGTTCCGCGCACGATCGAGTCATCGACCACCACCACGCGCTTGCCGGCCAGCACCTCGGGCAGCGGGTTGAACTTCAGCCGCACTGATGCCTCGCGCGATGTCTGCGCCGGCTGGATGAAGGTCCGCCCCACGTATCGGTTCTTGATCAGCCCCTCACGGTAGGAGAGCCCCGATTGCTCAGCGTAGCCGATGGCGGCGGGGATCGCCGAGTCGGGGACGGGCATCACCAGGTCGGCCTCCGCCGGGTGCTCGATGGCCAGCTGGCGGCCCATCCGCAGGCGAGCCTCGTACAGCAGACGGCCGTCGATCACGCTGTCGGGTCGCGCCAGGTAGACGAATTCGAAGACGCACAGCCGTTCGCGTGCGCCGGCGGCGACTCCGTTGATGGTCGGCCGATGCGAATGCACCCCCTCCTCGTCGATGGTCACGATCTCGCCCGCCTCGATGTCGCGCACGAAGGTGGCGCCCATCACGTCGAGCGCGGCACTCTCGCTGGCCACTGCCCACCCCAGCGGGCGACCGTCATCGCCGCTGATACGTCCCAGGGCCAACGGCCGGAAGCCCACCGGGTCGCGGGCAGCGATCAGTGAGCGTTCGGTGATCATGGTGAAGGTGTAGGCCCCGGCGGCGCGGTGAAAGGCATGCTCCACGCGCTGTGCCCAGCTGCGGCCCGGGGCGTGGGCGATCAGGCGCGCCAGCACCTCCGTGTCGCTCGCGGTCACGAACTCGACCCCCTGCTCGGTCAGCGCGTCGCGCAGCCAGGCAGCATTGGTCAGGTTCCCGTTATGGCCCAGCATCAGCTCGCCAAGGTCGCTCTGGGCGTAGACCGGCTGCACGTTCGGCAGGCTGTTGGAGCCGGTGGTGCTGTAGCGGGTGTGGCCGATGGCGATGTGGGCGCCGCGGACCTCTCCGTTGACGGCCCGCGGATCCCGCTCCAGGCTGACGAGCGTCTCTTCGTCGAAGACCTGGCTGACCAGGCCCAGCCGCTTGTGCAGGGTGAGCCGCGTCCCATCCGAGACAGCGATGCCGGCCGACTCCTGCCCGCGGTGTTGGAGCGCGTGCAGCCCGACATACGCCAGCCGCGCGACCGATGCGCCGGGAGCATAGATCCCGACCACGCCACATTCCTCGCGCGGGCCGTGGGGCTGGTAGATGGGAAGCTCAGGAAGGTGCAGAGGTCCCTCGGCGGCGGCGGCTGGCAGGCGTTCGGCTGACAACAGATCAGCGTCCGCCGGGGTGCTGGGGCACGTCCCGATGATACCGGAGCCGCCGG
>JAYUGK010000283.1:0-3552 GCA_043738415.1 Chloroflexota bacterium
CACGGCGACTCCCTCGACGGCGATGGAATCATGTTCGTGCATCGCCCACGCCCCGACTAGAATCGCGCCCATGGCCGACGATCAGCAGGACGCACGCACGGGCGAGCACATCGAGCCGGCCGCCGAGGTGGCCACCATCGAGAACCTGCTGCGCGAGGAGCGGCTATTCCCGCCGCCCGCGGCCTTCATCGCCCAAGCCACGGCGAACGACCCCGAAATCTACACAAGAACCGCAACAGAAGAAGGATTCCGAGCCTTCTGGGCGGAGGAAGCGACGCGGATCGACTGGATCGAGCCATGGACTGAACTGCTCGACTGGCAGCTTCCCTACGCGAAGTGGTTCGTCGGCGGCAAGCTCAACATCAGCATCAATTGTCTCGACCGGCACGTGGAGAGCGGAAACGGCGACAAGGTGGCCTACTACTGGGAAGGCGAGCCGGGCGACTCCCGCACGCTGACCTACCGGGACCTGCTCGAAGAGACCTGCCGCATGGCGAACGCCCTGCGCCAACTCGGCGTCAAGAAGGGCGACAAGGTCGCCATCTACATGCCGATGATCCCCGAGCTGCCCATCGCGATGCTCGGCTGCGCAAGAATCGGGGCGCCCCACAGCGTCGTCTTCGGCGGCTTCTCAGCGGACGCGCTCGCTGGCCGGATCGACGACGCGCAGTGCACCACGGTGATCACCGCCGATGGCGGCTACCGCAAGGGCGCCACCGTCCCGCTGAAGGCGAGCGCGGACGACGCCATGGCACGCAGTCCATCGGTCAAGAACTGCATCGTGGTCAGGCGCACCGGCGAC
Organism: Chloroflexota bacterium; assembly: GCA_043738415.1. GTDB lineage: Bacteria > Chloroflexota > Limnocylindria > QHBO01 > QHBO01 > CF-167. Next base: position 803 of record JAYUGK010000283.1, read on the forward strand.
CCAGTCGGCTGGACAAGCGGACGCGACCACTGGTGGCACGAGCTGACCGCCGATCAGCCGACCACCGCCGAACCGGAACCGATGGACTCCGAGGATCTCCTCTATCTCCTCTACACCAGCGGCACGACGGCCAAGCCCAAGGGGATCATGCACACCACCGCGGGCTACCTGGTCGGCACTGCGACCACCCATCGGCTCATCTTCGACATCAAGCCCGACGACGTGTACTGGTGCATGGCCGATATTGGCTGGGTCACCGGCCATTCCTACATCGTCTACGGGCCGCTGGCGAACGCAACGACCGGGATCATCTACGAGGGCGCGATCGACTTCCCCGACAAGGACCGATGGGCCCAGATCGCCGCGAAGTACCACGCCACCATCCTCTACACCGCCCCGACCGCCATCCGTGCCCTGATGAAGTACGGGCACGACGTCTTTGCACGCGATGATCTGTCCTCGCTCCGGTTACTGGGCAGCGTGGGCGAGCCGATCAACCCCGAGGCGTGGGCCTGGTACTGGCAATACATCGGTCAGAAGCGCTGTCCCGTGGTCGATACCTGGTGGCAGACCGAGACCGGCATGATCCTGATCACGCCGCTGCCGGGGATCACCACCGCCAAGCCGGGTTCCGCCACCTTCCCGTTCCCCGGTGTCAAGGCCGATGTGGTGGACGAGGCGGGCAATTCGGTCCGGCTGGGCGGCGGCGGCTACCTGGTCCTGGATCGTCCGTGGCCGGCCATGCTGCGTGGCATCTACGGCGACCACGACCGCTACGTGGAGACGTACTGGAGCCGCTACCCGGGTCGCTACTTCGCCGGCGACGGCTGCAAACGCGACGACGAGGGCTACTACTGGCTGCTCGGTCGCGTGGACGACGTGATGAACGTCAGCGGGCATCGCATCTCGACCACCGAGGTCGAGTCGGCGCTGGTCAGCCATCCCGCCGTGGCCGAGGCCGCGGTGGTCGGCCGGAGCGACACCATGACCGGCCAGGCGATCTTCTCCTATGTGATCCTGCGCTCCGGCTTCGAGGCCTCCGATGCGCTCGGGGCGGAGCTGCGCGAGCACGTCTCCGAGGTGATCGGCAAGCTGGCGCGGCCCAAGCAGATGATGTTCACCCCGGACCTGCCCAAGACCCGCTCCGGCAAGATCATGCGGCGTCTCCTGCGCGATATCGCCGAGCAGCGCGCGCTGGGCGACGTGACCACCCTGGCCGACAGCGGCATCGTCAACGCCATCCGGGAACAGTCCGGCCGCGGCGAGGACTAGTCCTTTGCTACGATGCGCGGCGTGATCCGCAACCGCCGCATGCGCGCCATCATCGCCGCCACCGCCTCGATCCTGTGGCTCGGCTACATGATCGTTGGGCTGCAGGTCATCGCCCTGATCGCGCCCAACGTCCGCGGCGCCGGTCCCGAGGGCGCCGCCGCCTTCGTCGGCCTTGTCTCGGGAGTGTTCGTCACCGGCATCGTGATGTGGGCCGCCTCCGACTGACGCGGCGCAATCGCTAGTCGACGTCCCCGGAGAACAGATGCTCGCTGGGCGCATGCTGCCGGTCGACGGCGGGTTCCAGCAGGCGGCGGTAGAGGCCCGGTCGCCGATCGGCCATGGTGTCCCACTCGTGCTCGCCGGGTCGCCGTCTGACGTGGGTCTGGCGCGCCGCCTCGGGGTCGATCTCGCCGATCAGCAGGGCCTCCTCGGTGTCGCTGGCGACTGCCAGCTGGTTGCCGTCGTAGTCGATCAGCAGCGAACGGCCGATGAAGGTCACTCCCCGTTCGGTCCCCACCCGGTCGCTGGCGAGCAGATAGCAGTGGTTCTCGGCTGCTCGCGCCGGGGCGAAGATCCCCGGGTGGAAGTTGACGCCGACCGGCCAGTTGGTCGGCAGCGCGATCAGGTCGGCCCCGTCAAGGGCACACATGCGCGCAGCCTCGGGGAAGCGCAGGTCGTAGCAGATCAGCACGCCGATGCGCAGGCCGTTGACCTCCACCACGCTCGGCGCATCGGGGCCCGGCGTGGCGAAGCGATCGATCCCCAGGAAGGGGAGGTGCATCTTGCGGTAAGTGAAGCGGCGCCCATCCGCGGTCATCAGCAGCGCGGCGTTGAAGATCTCGTCGCCCTGGGCTTCCAGCGTGCCGCAGATCACCGTCATGGTGTGCTTCGCGGCCAGCGCCGCCAGTCGGTCCGCCGCCACCGCCCCGGCGCGTCGCGCCACCGGCAGCGCCTCGTCGAGCGAGATGAACGCGTAGCCGGTGACGGCCGCCTCGGGCAGCACGGCCAGCGCCGCCCCGGCCTCAGCGGCCTCGGCCACGGCACGCTCGATCCGCTCCAGGTTGCGGTCCACCTCGCCCAGCTGCGGGTCGATCTGGCAGGCGGCCACTCGCTGCTGCGTCATCAGACCCTCCATCGCGCTACCCTACCTACCGCCGAAGCGTTTCCGTGGCGCCAACCATGGTACCCCTCGCCGGTTGCCGGTTCAGTCGCAGGTCCAGGAGTCGAGCATGTCCGAGCATCTATCGGCCGACGAGCGCTGATGAGGCGCTACCTGCTGCCGGCTGGCATGGTCCTGCTGGGGCTGATCTGGGGGTCCTCCTTCCTGTGGATCAAGATCGCCATCGGGGAGATCCCACCGGCCACCCTGGTCGCCTGGCGGATGACCCTGGGCGCGGCAGGCATGCTCGCCTTTCTGCTGGCGACCGGGCGGCGCCTGCCCAGCTCCCGCGCTGCGCTGGTCACCCTGGCGCTGCTGG
>JAYUGK010000284.1:0-9986 GCA_043738415.1 Chloroflexota bacterium
CGGTACGCCGCCGCGGTCAAGGAGGCGACGGGAGCGGGGTTGCTCGAGGTTGTCGCCGACGCGATCCGACTCACGCCGCGCGGTCGCCTCTTCGCCAACGATGCACTCGTTGGTTTCGCTCCATGAGGGGGACCTTCGATCTGCGATTGGGCCTTGCTGGCTGACTGCAGCCGAGGGATCACTCCATGACTACAACGGCCAACGAGCCGCCGCTGCGTGGCCGGCCCACTCACGGGGTGGCCAAACAGCCATCCACGCGCGACGGACGCCCCATACTTGGCCGTTGTAGCCACCAATTGACCGCGACGCTTCCTCGACACGCCGTCGCAGCCGGGTCGCGTTGACATCGGTCCGCTGCGGTTGGTACCATGCGATTCACGCACGATTAGCACTCTCCCCCTTAGAGTGCTAACGCGACTCCACTGAGGACCTCCCTTGGTCGGCGACCAGGCTCCCAACAGCGAACGCAGCGCCCCGCGCCGCTCCGGCCTTGAGCTGAACGAGCGACAGCGGACGGTGCTGCGCGCCGTGGTGGAGGACTACGTGATGAGCGCGGTGCCGGTGGGTTCGCGCGCGCTGGTGGATCGCTATCGGCTGCTGATCAGCTCCGCGACCGTGCGCAGCGCGATGGCCGAACTTGAAGCGCTCGGACTGTTGAGTCACCCGCATACCAGCGCTGGCCGCGTGCCGTCGGACCTCGGGTACCGCGTCTATGTCGAGTCGCTGATGCACGAGTCGTCGCTCAACGACGCCGATCAGCTGATGATCCGCCACCAGTTCTCCCAGGTGCAGCTGACCAGCAACGAGTGGCTTCGGCTGGCCGCATCGATCCTGGCCGGGAGCACCCGCTCCGCAGCCGTGGTCACGCCGGCCAAGGCCCGACGTGCGCGCTTCGGCCACCTCCAGCTGGTGGAGCTGGGCGACCAGTCGCGGCTGGCGGTCCTGGTGCTGGCCGATGGCAACGTGGTGCAGCGCCGCCTCGACCATGCCGCGCTCGAACGCACGATGGCCGGGGAGGGGCTGGACCAGGCACAACTGGACCAGGCTGCGGCCACCATCAATGCCGATCTGTCCGGCATGTCCGGACCGCAGGTCCGCCGCCGACTGCCGAAACTGGCCGGGCTGACTGCGCACGCTGCCGAAGTGGTCGCCTCGCTCCTCGAGGACGCCGACACGGCGATCGTCGAGGAGGTCTTCACCGATGGCATCGGCAATGTCCTCGAGCAGCCCGAGTTCGCGGAGGGGGCAAAGCTGCGTGGCGTGCTGGAGGTGCTACAGCGCTCCGACTTCCTCGAGCAGCTGGTTCCGGTGCTGGCGCGGCGCGGCGGGGTGACCGTCATCATCGGCCACGAGAACGCCAACGACGCCATGCACGAGGTGAGCCTGGTCTTCGCCCCGTACGGCGAGCCGGACCGCGCCATCGGCCTGCTCGGCGTGCTCGGACCGACCCGCATGCCCTATCCACGTGCGATCCCCACGGTCCGCTACCTGGCAACCCTGATGAACGAGCTGATGGCCAGCCACTCCGGAGAGACCCATGACTGAACATCGTGGCAACGGCGCCCCCGACGAGGCTCGCCACCCGCGTGGCCCGTCGCGTGCCGAGCTGATCCAGAAGATCGAAGACCTGCAACGTGTGCTCGACCAGGCACGCGAGCAGTCGGACGAGCACCTTCGTTCCTGGCAGCGGACGGCCGCGGACCTGGCCAACTACCGTCGCCGCGTCGAGGAGGACCGGGAGGCGGTGGTCGGCTTCGCCAACGCGCTGCTCATCGGCAAGCTGCTGGGCGTGCTCGACGACTTCGACCGCGCCCTGGCACAGGTCCCCGCCGGCACCGACGAGAGCTGGCTGGACGGCATCCGGCTCACCGAGCGCAAGCTGCGTGGCGTCCTGGAGGGCGAGGGGGTCAGCCAGATCGAGGCGCTCGGACAGCCATTCGACCCGAACCTGCACGAGGCGGTCGTGCACGAAGAAACCGTCAACCATCCCGATAACCAGGTGATCGGCGAGCTGCAGCGGGGCTATCGGCTCCGTGATCGGGTCCTGCGCCCAGCGCTCGTCCGCGTCGCGAACAACCCGAAGGAGCACTGAACAGATGGGAAAGATCATCGGCATCGACCTGGGTACCACCAACTCTGTGGTCGCCGTCATGGAGGGCGGCGAGCCACAGGTGATCACCAACGCGGAGGGCGGCCGCATCACGCCATCGGTCGTCGCCTTCGCCAAGAGCGGGGAGCGGCTGGTCGGCCAGGTTGCGAAGCGCCAGGCGATCACCAACCCGGAGAACACCATCTTTTCCATCAAGCGCTTCATGGGTCGTCGCTACGAAGACCCCGAGGTGGTGCACAGCAAGGACCTGGTGCCCTACACAGTCAGCAAGGACCCCAAGTCCGACGGCATCGTGGTGACCCTCGCCAATGGCAAGACCTTCAGCCCGCCCGAAATCAGCGCCATGATCCTGCAGAAGCTCAAGGCCGATGCCGAGGCGTATCTGGGCGAGAAGGTGACCGAGGCGGTGATCACCGTGCCGGCCTACTTCGACGACACGCAGCGCCAGGCGACCAAGGATGCCGGGCGGATCGCGGGGCTCGACGTCAAGCGGATCGTCAATGAGCCGACCGCATCGGCCCTCGCCTACGGGCTCGACAAGACCAAGGACGAGAAGATCGCCGTCTACGACCTGGGCGGCGGCACCTTCGATATTTCGATCCTCGAACTCTCGGAAGGTGTGTTCGAGGTGCGCAGCACCAACGGCGATACGCACCTGGGCGGCGACGACTTCGACCAGCGCGTGATCGACTGGCTCTCCGCCGAGTTCAAGAAAGACCAGGGGGTCGACCTGTCGAAGGACCGGATCGCGCTCCAGCGGCTCAAGGAAGCGGCCGAGAAGGCGAAGATCGAGCTCTCCACCACCACCCAGACGGAGATCAACCTGCCGTTCGTCAGCGCAGACGCCTCCGGCCCCAAGCACCTGGTCATCACCCTCTCGCGCGCCAAGCTGGAGGACCTCGTCGCCGACCTGGTCAAGCAGACCGAGGGGCCCGTCAAGCAGGCCCTGGCCGACGCTGGCCTCAAGCCGACCGATATCGACGAGGTGATCCTGGTCGGTGGCATGACCCGCATGCCGGCCGTCATCGAGGCGGTCAAGGCCATGTTCGGTGGCAAGGAGCCGCACAAGGGGGTCAACCCCGACGAGGTGGTGGCGGTGGGCGCCGCCATCCAGGCCGGTGTCCTGTCCGGCGTGGTGAAGGACTTCCTGCTGCTCGACGTGACCCCGCTGTCACTGGGGATCGAAACGCTGGGCGGCGTGGCGACCAAGATGATCAACCGCAACACGACCATCCCGACCAGCCACACCCAGATCTTCTCGACCGCCTCGGACTCTCAGCCATCGGTCGACATCGTCGTCCTCCAGGGCGAGCGCGAGATGGCGTCCGATAACAAGAAGCTGGCTACCTTCCGGCTGGATGGCATTCCGCCGGCCCCCCGCGGCGTGCCGCAGGTCGAGGTCACCTTCGACATCGACGCCAACGGCATCCTCAACGTGGCGGCCAAGGACAAGGCCACCAACAAGGAGCAGAAGGTCGCCATCACGGCGTCCTCGATGCTGGCCAAGGAAGACGTCGACAAGATGGTCCGCGACGCGGCCGAGCACGCCGAAGAGGACCGCAAGCGCCGGGCCGAGGTCGAGTCGCGCAACGAAGCCGATGCGTTGACCTACCAGGCGGAGCGGCTCATCAAGGATCTGGGCGACAAGATGAGCGACGACGATCGCAAGGAGATCGCCGCTCGCATCGAGTCGGTCCGCGAAGCCCTGAAGGGGACCGATGCGGGCGTCATCGACTCGACCAAGCAGCAGCTCGCCGAGGTGCTCCAGCGGGTCGGCACGAAGGCCTACGAGACCTCAGGCACGCCTCCGCCCGGCGGTGGAGATGGCTCCGATGGCGCGGGTGGCGCCGATGGGGCGGGCCCGGCCGAGGGGGCCGCTACGGAAGACGAGGGCGAGACGATCGAGGGCGAGTACAAGGAAGTGTGACGTCGCGCGAGGACCGATCCTGGGCTGGCTATCTCAACCGCCTGCGGACCTGCCCCCGCCTCCCTTCACCGCTCCTCGTCAGGAGTGTCCTTCGCTTGGCCGCCGTGATGCCAGGCGACTACCTCTCGTCCGCGGAGAACAACTTTGCGTGCGCAGTGACGTCGAACGCAGGCTTCTCCTGGGGCGAGAGGTAGCGGCGCTGGAGAGGCTATCGGCGCCTCGGCCGGACCGAATTCCCCACCTGTGAGAGATAACCTCCCAGGGCGGCCGACGCCCCTGACGCGACGCACAGCTGGCTGTACGGTTAGCGGACCGGCGATGGAGTCCGGCCATGAGGTAGGCAGTCAATGCTCTGGCTCTTCTACGGATTTCTTCTGATCGGGTTGCTGCTGCTCGTCGCAGATCTGTCTGGCCGGCTGCTCGTCTCGCAGGAGCGCGTCCGCTGGTGGCGTTGGATCGGTCTGGCTGCTGCAGCAGGACCCGGCGTCGCTCCGCTTGTTTATGGGGCCACCGTTGTCGGCGTCGCTGATCTCGCCTGTTTTGCGGCCATGGCCGCGGGAGTCCTCGGGTTGGCGCCGCCCACGGTGGCGCCCTGGTTCAGGCGTATCGGATACGGGGGCCTGCTTGTCATCGGGGCGCTACCGAGCTGGGCACTGATCTCCCTCACCCCGTTCGTCGCGCTTGCCGGCCTGGCCCTCGCCCGCGCTCGGGAGGAGACGCCCGCTAGCTGAGCTGGCTCGTGCAGTGGGGGCAGCGGGTCGCGGCCTGGGGGATATCGGTGGCGCAGAACGGGCAGGCCTTGATGGGCGGTTCGCCTGGCGCATCGGGCTTCTTCAGGCGCGCCGTCATGGCGTTCATGGGCTTCACGACGAGGAAGAAGACGGCGGCCGCGACCAGCACGAAGCTGATCACCGCATTGAGAAAGAGCCCGTACCTGACGTCCGACGAGCCGGCGCTGAATGCGAGGGTTGAGAAGTCCGGCACCCTGAGCAGCCCGAGCAGCGGGGTCAGCACGTTGCCGACGAACGAGGTCACCATCGCGCCAAAGGCGGCGCCGATCACGATGCCGACCGCCAGGTCGATCACGTTGCCGCGCAGGATGAAGTCGCGGAATTCCTTGAGCATCGCCTCCTCCTTCCCTTTGACGATCAGAGGCCCGGAGTATAGGACGGGTCAGGAGGATGGCCGCCGCCCTGCGGGCTAGACTCGGACCGATGCGCCTGGCCACCTGGAACGTCAACTCACTCAAGGCCCGCCTGGATCGGGTGTTGGCCTGGGTGGAGGCCGTGCAGCCCGACGTGCTCTGCATGCAGGAGACCAAGCTGGCCGATGCGGCCATCCCGGAGCTCGACTTCCGTGCCCTCGGCTACGAGGTGGCGCATCACGGGTCGGGCCAGTGGAACGGCGTGGCGATCGCGTCGCGGATCGGCATTGCGGACATGCAGGCCGGCCTGCCGGCAGCCGACGGCTGGACCGATGACGGCGGCCGCTTCCTGGCCGCCACCTGCGGCGGCGTCCGCGTGGCCAGCATCTATGTGCCGAACGGGCGCGTGGTCGGCTCGGAGTTCTATGCCGCCAAGCTCGAATGGCTGGACCGGCTCAATGGCTGGCTGGAGACCGCATGTGATCCATCGGCGCCGATGGCGGTCTGTGGCGACTACAACGTCGCGCCCTTCGACGAGGACGTATGGGACCCGGCGGCGGTCAACGGCGGCACCCACGTCTCGGAGCCCGAACGGGCGGCCGTGGCTCGGATGCGGGACTGGGGGCTGACCGATGTGGTGCGCCGATTCCATCCGGAGCCTGGCTTCTTCACCTGGTGGGACTACCGGGCGGGCAACTTCCACAAGAATTTCGGGATGCGCATCGACCACATCTACCTGACCGAATCCCTGGCCGCTCGAGCGGTCCGAGCCGAACGTGACCGCGATGCTCGCAAACCGTCTGCCTACCCGGGGATCCCCTCGGACCACGCTCCGTTGGTGGTGGACTTCGACGGCCAGCCGCGGTGAGCCTCGGGCGAGTAGCCTGAGCGAAGACCCGAAGTCTGGCGGCGGACGACCGCGAGATCGAGTCGGAGGAGAACCGATGGCAGTCAGCTTTGACCACGCCCCCCATCCCAGGATCGAAGAGCGCAAGAAGGCCGGGCCTCCGAAGACGGCGGACGAGCAGGTGGGCTTCAACGGGCGCTTCGCCCTCCTCATCACGACGGTTGTCGGGACGATGTGGTGCGCCTATGCGTTCGGGACGCTCGCGCTCGTGGCGCTCCCCTCGGCTCTGACGTCCGGGCCTCTGGCGATCGTGCAGTGGGTGAGCCAGACGTTCATCCAGCTCGTGCTGCTGTCGATCATCATGGTCGGCCAGAACATCATGGGGAAGGCATCGGACAAGCGGGCCGAAATGACCTACAAGGACGCGGACGCCACGTTCCACGAGGCAGAGCAGATCCAGGCGCATCTCAAGGCCCAGGACGATGCCCTGAACACGATGCTCGACAAGCTGCTGAAGCTCGAAGCGGCCGCGGCCCGGGAGTCCTGAGGAGCGATTCCTGCAGGGCGATCTATCTTCGCCGCAGAACGCCGGCCAGATCCCGCCCGGGGCGCGTGCGCGGCCAGGTAACGGATCTGGCGCCGACGAACCGGCGATACGCGTCGATCGCGTTCGCCAGGGCCGGGATGAACGCCGGCTCCTCCATCGGCGCGAAGCCGTTCTCGAACCAGACGCCGGCAATGCGCAGAGTCCGATCGGCGCGCGTTAGACGCGGCTCGATTCGCCCGACCAGGCGTTCGCCGAACAGGATCGGCAGGGCGTAGTAGCCGAAGCGGCGTTTGGCGGCGGGCGTGTACACCTCCCAGATGTAGTCGAAGCCAAAGAGGGTTTTCACCAGGCGGCGATCCCACATCAGAGGGTCGAGAGGCGCCAGGAACGAGACCGATGGCGCGGCGCCACCCGGGGTCGCCGCAGCCTCAAGGATCGGGAGCTCGGCGGCGATCAGGTAGCGCACCTCGCGGAGCCCTTCCACGGCGACCGGCATCAGCCCGCCGTCCGTCACCAGCTGGCCGGTGAGCTGCACGCGCTCGGATGCACTCCCGGTTCCGCTCACCAGCTCGCCGGCGCCGCCGACCGCCATCAGCCCCACCCCACGATGCCGGCTGAGCAGCCGATGCCGGTGCTGCTCGTTGTCATCGACGCGCCGCGCCAGCAGGTCCGGCGGCACCAGTCGTTCGATCAGATCGTAATGGCGGCGGCTCCGGTCGCGGCGTGAAATGCCCAGGCGCCCAACAACGAACAGCCCCTCCATCACGGCCTTGGCCGCGCGGGTCGTGGTGGCGCCGTTGTCCCACCACCACTCGACGCGGTGATCGACGTGGCGGAAGGCATCGGTCGAGAGGGCGCCGTCGCGCCCGATGTGCTCGAGAATCATGGTCGCCAGCTCGCCGTGCTGCGTCAGGATCCCGCCCTCGACCTCGCCCCGCCAGCGCTCCCAGGCGTAGCGGTAGAGGGGCAGCTCGGCCATTGGCAGGATATTCAGGCTCTTGTTGTAGAGCTCGATCAGGCGCCGATCAGCAGGCGGCCCGTACAGCCATCGGTCGCACCAGTCGCGGCGGTAGTCGCGGATCCGAGCGTGCAGCACCAGGTCGTGGTTGCGGGCGCCCGGCACCTCGAGTGGATCGAACTGCAGGCTGCCCAGGCGATCGATCACGCGCAGCACCGATTCAGGCTCCGCGGGCAGCGACCGGGACGGCTCGAGGAGATGGCGGCGCACCAGGAAGCGGCGGGCGTGGTCGGCCGAGATGCGCAGGTCGGGGACGGTCATCGAGCGCCGATGCTACCCGAGTGATGGGACGAGAGCGCCAGTGAAGGGCGGAGACTGCTGGCACTCCGGATCCGAGAGTGCCAATCGCTATAATCCGCCGGCAATGGCGGTGAAGCGTGACTACTACGAAGTGCTGGGCGTGCCGCGTGATGCGTCCGATGAGGAGATCAAGCGTGCGTTCCGCCGCGCGGCGCAGCGGCATCATCCTGATATCGATGCCAGCGAAGGGGCGGAGGATCGCTTCAAGGAGCTGAACGAGGCGTACCGCGTTCTGTCGGACCGGCAGCGGCGGACCGCCTACGACATGTTCGGCCACGCCGGTGTGGATGGAGCCAGCGCGGGTGGTCCGGGCGGATTCGGCGGCGGGTTCGGGCCGTTCGGCGACATCTTCGATGCCTTCTTCGGCGGCCAGCCGACCGGGTCGCGCACGCGCCGCCGAGTCGTCGCCGGAGCCGATCTGCGCTACGACATGACGATCGAGTTCGCCGAAGCGGTCCACGGCGTCATCAAGGAGATCAAGTTCCCGGTTCTCGTGCGATGCGCCACCTGCGAAGGCAGCGGGGCGGAGCCGGGCAGCCAGCCCGAGACGTGCCCGGAGTGCAACGGCACCGGCGAGAAGCGGCGAGTCAGCCAGACGATCCTGGGCCAGATGGTGAACATCAGCGCCTGTCCCCGATGCGGCGGCGAGGGGCGGGTGGTGGCCACCCCGTGCACGACCTGCCACGGCGAGGGCCGCGTGCGCGATGAGCGCAAGCTGACCGTGACTGTCCCCGCGGGAATCGACAACGGGCAGCGGATCGCGCTCGAAGGGCAGGGCGAGGCGGGGCCGCGCGGTGGTCCGCCGGGCGACCTGTACGTGGCGATCACCGTCAAGGAGCACCCGCAATTGCTGCGTCACGGCACGGAGCTGTACCACGAGCTGCCGGTCACGTTCCCGCAGGCGGCGCTGGGGGCGACCCTGTCCGTCCCCACCGTCGAAGGCAGCGAGGCGGTCGAGATCCCGGCCGGCACCCAGAGCGGGACCCAGGTCCGGCTTCGCGGCCGCGGCGTCCCGCGCCTGCGCGGCACTGGCCGCGGCGACCTGCACGTGATCGTGACCGTGGTGGTGCCGCCCAAGCCGAGCAAGAAGGAGCGCGAGCTGCTCCAGCAACTTGGCGAGGCGAGCGGCCCGGCGGTCCTGCCGAAGGGTGCCCCAAGCCTGGTTGACCGGCTTCGCGACCTGTTCAGCTAGGTCGGCCCGATGCGCTGGCTGGAGCTGACCGTCGAGGTCGACGTCGAGGCGGTCGAGGCGGTCAGCGAAATCTTCGGCCGGCTGGGCCGCGGCGCGGCGGTGCGGCCGACACGGTTGATCCGCGATCCCGATGACGAGCTGTCGGCCCGCGAGGACCTGACCGCCCCGTACGAGATCACTGTCCACGTCCTGGACGATGCCGAAACACCGGCGTCGATCGAGGCGACGGAGCGGGCTCTGTGGCATCTTCAGGCGTTTGGCCTGCGCCCGATCGGCGAGCTACGAGTCCGATTGGTCGACGAGGCGGACTGGGCAGAGGCCTGGAAGGCGGGCTACGTACCGCAGCGGATTGGCCGAGTAGTGGTGGTGCCGTCCTGGCTGGACGAGCCGATCGGTCCCGACGAGATCGAGCTGCGCCTGGACCCGGGGATGGCCTTCGGCACCGGACTGCACCCGACAACGCGCGGCTGCCTGACCCTTCTGCAGCAGATCTCACCGATGCCTCCCGTCGTGCTCGACGTCGGCTCTGGCTCAGGAATCCTGGCCCTGGCGGCCCTGCGGCTCGGCGCGGAGCGGGCAGTCTGCTACGACACCGATCCGGTGGCGGTGGAGGCGACCCTGGCCAATGCCCGCGCGAACCGGCTGGGTGAGCGGGTTACGGCGCACCTGGGGACCCTGTCGGCTGAGTCGACGGACGGCGCCCGCTACGAGCTGGTGCTCGCCAACCTGGTGGCCGCCGTGCTGATCGAGCTGACAGGGCCCCTGGCGGCGCACGTCGCGACCGGCGGGACGCTGCTGGCGAGCGGCATCATCGAAGGGCGTGCAAACGAGGTCCTTGCCGCGTTGACCGCGGCGGGATTCGGCCTCGAACATCGGCTTGACGACGGCGAGTGGGTCTCGC
>JAYUGK010000285.1:0-3533 GCA_043738415.1 Chloroflexota bacterium
GTAGCGCCGACCGGTGGGGGAGGGCTGATCGCCTTCATCTACCAGGCCACCGAGCCATTCCTGGCGCCGATTCGTCGAATCATCCCAGCCACCGGCGGATTGGACTGGGCACCGCTGATCGCGATGCTGCTGCTCGGCGTGCTGATGCGCATCGTCGTCCGCCTCTAGAACCCGTGAACGCGCGGCTGGCCGTGCTGGTCACCCCCCGCGCCAGCGCGGCCCGGGTCGGCCCTTATGCCGACGGCGAGCTCCGTGTTCGCGTCACCCGTCCGCCGGCTGACGGCGAGGCCAACGAAGCGGTCCGACGCCTCGTGGCGGCGGCGATCGGCCTTCCGCCGGCCGCCTTGATCCTGGTCGCCGGTGCCCGTTCCCGGCGCAAGCGCTTCGCGGTCAGCGGGATCTCGGATGGCGAGCTGGTCGCCAGGCTGAACCGCTTCGCGGATTGAGGCGCCCTACATCCGTCGCTATACTGCGCATTCCCTCGTGGGCGATTGGCTCAGTCGGTTAGAGCGCACGGTTCACATCCGTGAGGTCACTGGTTCGAATCCAGTATCGCCCACCAGTCATTCCCCCCACCGCCGAGGGCAGGGCCGATGCGGTCGCTCCTTGCGCGTCTCCTCCGGATTGGCGTCGCGCGGCCGCTCGCCGAGCGTGACTACGCCCTCCTGACGGCGGGCTCGGTCGTCTCGCTGCTGGGCGACGGCTTCTTCTTCGTGGCGCTGGTCTGGCAGGTCTACGAGATCAGCAACGTGCCGACCGCCATGACCGCGGTCGGCATCGCCTGGACCCAGCCCCTGCTCGCCACCATCCTGTTCGGCGGCGTCCTGTCGGACCGATACGACCGGCGCTGGCTGATGATCGCCGCCGACCTCGTGCGGGGCGCCGCGATTGCCACGATGGGAATCCTCTCGATCGCGGGCATGCTGGAGCTCTGGCACATCGTCGCGCTGATGGCGGTCATTGGCCTCGGCGATGCGGTCTTCAACCCGGCATCGGTGGCGCTCGTCCCCGACCTGCTGCCCGATCATCTCCTGCCTCAGGCCAACGCTCTCCAGGGGACGGTCCGCCCGTTGATGGCCCAGCTCGCCGGCCCGGCGCTTGCCGGCGTCGTGGTGGCGTGGGTCGGACCGGGCTTCGCGTTCGTGATCGATGCCGCTTCGTTCGGTGTCTCGGCACTGGCGGTGGCGGCCATTCGGCATCGGCCGCGCCGCGAGGGGCCGCCGGCCAGCATCCGCTCCACGTTCCAGGAGATCGGCGAGGGCGTCGCGTTCGTGAGGGCCCACGCCTGGATCTGGGCGACCCTCGTCTCGGCGATGCTCAGCCTCCTGGTCTTCGTCGGACCGCGACAGACGCTCGTTCCGTTCCTGATCAAGAACCGCCTGGGGCTGGGGCCCGAGGCGCTGGGCGCAACGTTCGCCGCCGGTGGGGTCGGGGCGATCCTCTGCGCGCTGGTGGTGGGGCAGGTGGGACTTCCGCGTCGGCGCATCACCATCATGTACGCCGCCTGGTCCGCCGGCGTGGCGCTGATGGCGATCTATGGGGTGATGACCGAGCTGTGGCAGGCGCTGGCGGCGAGTTTCGCGCTTCACGCGCTCTTCGAGCTCGGCTCGATCATCTGGACCACGCTCCTGCAGCAACGGGTCCCACGTGACATGCTCGGTCGCGTGTCGAGCCTCGACTGGCTGGTCTCCACCGGCCTGGTGCCGATCTCGTTCGCGATGACCGGACCGGTTTCCGGGGCGCTGGGCCCGACCACCACGCTCGTCGGCGGGGCCCTGCTGGGGTCGGTGCTGATGGGCGGGCTGCTCTTCTACCCCGGCGTCCGAGATCCCGAGCGCGAGCCCGGCACCGTGCCCGATGCAGGGGCCTCGGGATGAGCGAGCGGAAGGGCAACCCGGTCCCGCAGCCGGCGATGCAGAGCATGTTCGACCGGATTGCGCCGGTCTACGACGCAATGAACACGCTCATGACCGGCGGGCTCGACGCCCGCTGGCGCCGCGCCGCGATCGCCGCTGCCCGCCTGCGCCCGGGTATGCGCGTCCTGGACGTGGCCTGCGGCACGGGCCAGCTGGCACGGGCCGCGGCGGCCGAGGTCGGCGAGGTCGGCGAGGTGATCGGTCTCGATCTCTCGGTCGGGATGCTGCGCCGTGCTGCCCGGGTGCGGCCCGTCCCCGGCGCGGCCGTCCCGCGCTACCTGGCCGGAGACGCGCTCGCGCTGCCGTTCCCGGCAGCTGCCACGGGGCACGGGTTCGACGCAGTGACCATGGGGTTCGGTCTCCGCAACATGCCCGACTACGCCGCCAGCCTCGCCGAGATGTATCGGGTCCTGGTGCCGGGAGGGCGGCTGGTCGTGCTCGAAATCGCGGCGCCGAGAGGCGGTCTCGCGCAGCTGCTCTATCGCGCTTGGTTTCAGCGGACCGTCCCGCTGCTCGGCGCTCTGATGCGGCATGGGCCTGCTTACCGATACCTGCCGGACAGCCTTCTCCGCTATCCCGCCCCTGAGCGCATCGCGGAACTCCTCCGGGGTGCGGGGCTCCGTGGGGTCACCTGGCGTCGCCTGCCGAGCGGAATGGCCACCCTGCACGTGGGAACCCGGCGGGTCGCGCCATGAGGGACGCACGGCTGCGCATCGCCATCTTCGCCGAGAGCTACCTGCCGTACCTGTCGGGGGTCACGGTGTCGACCGAGGCGCTGGCACGCGGCCTGGCCGCCGACGGCCACGAGGTGCTCCTCGTGGCGCCCCGCCCCGCACGCGGCGCAAGGCCCGGCACTGCCGGAGCTGCCGGGCCTGAACCACGCGTCGCCTGGCTGCCCTCCGTCCAGCTGCCTCCTCCGGCGCCGCCCGGCTATCGGATCCCCGTCCCGCTTGGGTCGAGTGCCTTGCGCCGAGCGATCGCATTCGATCCGCAGATCGTCCACGCCAATTCCCCGTTCGTCTCCGGCGCCATGGCGCGACGGGTTGCGGCGCGCGTCGGCGCCCCGCTGGTCTTCACCCACCACACCCGGTTCGCGGATTACCGCCATTACCTGGGCCCGCTGGCCCGTCCAGGCGCCGCTCTGCTCGAGGCCCACCTGCTGCGGTTCTGGAGCCGCTGCGCCGCGGTGATCGCGCCGGGCGCCGACCTGGCGGCTGAGATCACGGTTCGGCTGGGCGAGCGCACGCGACCGCGCGTGGCCTGGATCCCGACCGGAATCGAGGTGGCCGAAATCGCGGCCATGCCCGCCGCCGATCCCCGACGGCTGGCCGCCTGGCCCGCCGACACGGTGGTGATTGCGTCACTTGGCCGCCTGGCGCGCGAGAAGAGCATCGACCTGCTGCTTGTGGCGTTCGCTGCGGCCGCCCGGGGCGACCCAAGGCTGCGCCTGCTGTTGATCGGAGGCGGGCCGAGCCGAGTCTCGCTGGCGGCCGAAGCCCGGGAACTGGGGATCGGCGACCGCGTTCAGCTGACCGGTGCGCTGCCACGAGGGGAGGCGCTTGCCCTGCTGAAGGGGGTGGACCTGTTCGCCTTCGCCTCGATGACCGAGACCCAGGG
>JAYUGK010000286.1:0-3520 GCA_043738415.1 Chloroflexota bacterium
GGGCACGTTCATGGCGACCGGATACATGCAGCCAGCGGCCACCACCACCGCGTCATGGCGCTCGCGCAGCTGGTCGAGGGTGACGTCGCGACCGACCTCTACGTTGTAGTGGAACTGGGCCCCGTGCTTGGCAACCCAGTTGACATCCAGCTCGATCACGTCGCGCGGCAGGCGGAAGGCCGGCACGCCGATCAGGGTGGTCCCACCGCCCGAGGGCAGCGCGTCGTAGACGTGGACCTCGTGCCCGTAGCTGGCCAACTCCTTGGCGACGGTCAGCCCCGCCGGCCCGGCGCCCACCACCCCGACGCTCTTGCCGGTCGCTGGCCCGACCTCCACGTTATCAGGCATGTTGTTGCCGTAGTGCCAGTCGACCAGGAAGCGTTTCATGGCCCGAATGGCGAGCGGCTTGTCGATGTCCGCTCGGCGGCAGGCCTTCTCACACGGGGCGCTGCACACGTAGCCGCAGATGGCCGCCACCGGATTGGGGTCGCGAGCCAGGATGTAGCCCTCTTCGAAGCGCCCCTCGGCGGCCAGCATCAAGTAGCCGCGGCAGTTGGTATTGACCGGGCAGCCTTCCTGGCATTCGATGTTGCACTGCAGCCAGTCGACGCCGACCTCGGCGGTCTGGAACCTCAACGGGATGGCATTGGCGGAGATCACAGGCATGGTCGCACAGCGGGTTCCACTAGCAGTCGCCGGGCAGGAAGAGCGGCGGTCCGATGCTACCCGCCGTGCAAGTGTGGTGTCAAAGCAGGTGGGCGCCGGATTTGGCGCGAGGTCAATGCGAGAAGTAGTAGGCCATCAGCTGCCTCACGAGCGGGGCCGAGTCCGAGCCGCCGGTCGCCAGCGGCACCCGCACCAGGACGGTGGCCACGGTGATCGCTGGATTGACCAGCGGGGCGAAGGCGGGGAAGAGGGCGTCAGGCTCAGCACCGTCGGTCTCGGCGGTTCCGCTCTTGCCGGCGACCGGGATGCCGAAACCGACGAAAGCGTAGTAGGCGGTCCCAATCGACTGGCTGGTGACCGCGTGGAGGGCCTCGTACAGGTAGTCCCATTGGTCCGGCGCGAGCTCGATATGGCGGATGGCGCGCGGCCACGCCCGCTCGACGACCGTGCCGTCGGGCAGGGTGGCACGCGTCACCAGGCGCGGGACCCACAACGTGCGGCGGTTGGCGAACGCAGCGTAGGCGTTGGCCAGCTGGAGCGGCGTGCCCAGGTAGCTTCCCTGCCCGATCGCCAGCTGGATCTGGTCGAAGGGGCCGTACGGCCGAAGGAGCCCGTCCCAGCGAGCGGCGTGCTCGAAGTAGGACGCATCCGGCAGGATTCCCGGCGACTCCGCAAGGTGCTCGACGCCGGTGATCTGCCCGAAGCCGAATTCGCCGACCAGGTCGGTGAGCGCGGTCTGGTTCGCCTCCCAGACCCGGATCGAGAGCGGCATGTAGGTGGTATTGCAGCTGAAGGCCATCGCCTGCACCAGCGAAACCTGGCCGGAGAGGTGGTGATCCTCAAAGTTGTGGAAGGTGTAGTCGGAGTAGGTCCAGGTGCCCTGGCAGGGCATGCGCGTTGTCGACGAGACCAGGCCCAGCTTCAGCGCGGCGAGCAGGGTGAACGGCTTGAACGACGAACCCGCGGCATACACCGATTGCACCGCGTGATTGCGGATCGCCCCCGCATCGGGTGGGTCGAGCGCGCGCCCGTCCAGGGTGGTGCCCAACGTCATCGCGTTGGGGTTGAAGAGCGGCGCCGATGCGATCGCCCAGAGGTCGCCGCTCGACGGATCGAGGACCACTGTCGCCGCCTCGTGATAGCGTTTGATGGCGGCCTCGGCGACGCGCTGCAGGTCCGGCCGGATGGTGATCGACAGGTCGGCGCCCGGCACCATGCTGCGCTCGAGCGCCGGCGCCGACTCTCCGCTGGCCGCGACAGCTGAAAGCAGAAAGCCGGGTGAGCCGCGCAACAGCGCCTCTGCGCCAGATTCCAGGCCGCTGCGCCCGATCACGTCGCCGACGCGGTAATCGGCGTCGCCGAGAGCGGCCAGGTCGTCCCCGGTGACCGGCGACAGGTAGCCGATGGTCTGCCCCGCCAGCCATTCCTGGGGATAGACGCGCTGGCCGTCGGCCCGGGTTTCGGCGAAGACGCTCCCGTCCTCGGCCAGGATGCGACCCCGCGTGCCGAGGCTTCGCGCGATTTCCAGGTGCCCATCGTCGCCCAGGGCGGCGAACAGGATCGACGGCCGCCAGCGCACGCGCCAGCCTTCAACAGCATGAGTCAGCAGCAGCGTGCGTTGGAGGTCGACCAGCCCGAAGCGATCGGTCTCAAAGGCAAGCCGGATCGGCACCGCGATGGCCCGCACCGGCCCTTCGACCTCCCCGTCGAGCGGCAGACTGGTGAGGGATGCGGGCCCGGCCGAACCGTCAAGCCGGCCGACGCGGGCCATCTGGCTGAAGTCGCGGAGCAGCTGTCCAATCCCCACGGGCGTGTAATGGTCGCGATCGGCCGACGCCACCAGCTCGATCATGCTGCCCCAGTCCTTGGTGCCCCAACTGGCAACGAACTTGCGCGCCACCAGCAGCGCGTCGCGGAGCGCCTCATCCTGCGCGTTCGGTGTAGCGCTGGGGCTGGCGGTGGGCGTGGCCGCACAGGCTGCGAGCACCAGTGCCAGCACCATGGCTGGCGACCTCCTCATCGCGCCAGCACGACCCGGCGAAAGCCCTCTGCGGCTCGGTAGCCGGCCCGCTCGCCCAACTCCTCCGCACCACGGCGCAGCCAGCGCGCCGTCTCGCCGAAGTCGCGGAACTGGCTGACGTGAGCGCTCAGCGCCGCGATCTTGCGCTCGAGAGTGGCGCCGATATCGACCAGCTGGTTTGCCTCGTTGGTGCTCCACAGGAAGAGCTCGGCCACCTTCCACGGCTGCAGTCCGGCGGCCAGGTGCTCGGGGAAGTTGAGAGGGTCACGCGCGGTGGGGAAGACGGCGTCGACCACCACGGTGCCCACCGCCCGGTGGTCGGGGTGGTTGACCCACTCGTTGTTGACGAACAGGACGGTCGGGTCGTGGCTCATCACGATCTCGGGACGAAACGCACGGATGGCGCGCGTGACCCGCTCGCGCAGTCGCAGGCTGGGTTCCACCTGGCCGTCGGGCTCATCGAGAAACTCGACCCCCGCCACGCCGATCTCGGCGGCAGCCGCGCGCTGCTCGCCTTCCCGCACGACCGCGATCCGGGCCGGATCGGCCGCAGGGTCATCGCTCCCCTTGTCGCCGCGGGTCATCAGCAGGTAGCGGACCTCCGCTCCCTCGGCGACCCAGCGGGCCACCGTCCCCGCTGCTCCGAACTCGATGTCATCGGGATGAGCGGCGACGACCAGGACGCGCTCGGGGGTTGGCAGCTTGTCGTTCGGCATCGGTTAGTCGGGCGGCAATCCTACCAGCCGCCCAGCGTTACCAGCTTGTCGCGCGCGGGATCGAGCGCCGTGGTCGCCCAGTTGATCACGTCGTCGTCGTGCGTGAAGAGGACGACCT
>JAYUGK010000287.1:0-9901 GCA_043738415.1 Chloroflexota bacterium
TGCGACGCCCGGGGAGAGGGATGGGTGTCCAGGTATTCTTGCAGGATCAGGCGAGCCGCCGCGGAGTCAAGCTCTCCCGAGCGCCGAGCCGGTCGCCGACCCGCGGCTGCAAGATCGCGTCCAGCCTCAAAGCTGCTGAGACGCTCGTCGTGGTACGTGACGCTCAGCCCAAGAGCGATCAGCCTATCTCCGAATCGTCGCGCCGTCGCGGCCTGAGGGCCCTCGCTGCCGTCCATGTTGCGCGGGAGGCCGAGGATGACCGCGTCAACCCCTTCTGTGCGCGCGAGGGCCACTACGGCGGCCGGATCGGGGGCTCGCAGCGCCGGGCGCGCGAACGCGAGCCCGGTCTCGGAATCCCCGACAGCCACCCCGACCCGACGGCTCCCATGATCGAGACCCATGAACCGGCTCACGACGCGCTCGCGGCGGGCGCCACGGTCTGCACCGAGATCCGGATGCTGAGCTGCGGCACGTGGTCCACCCAGGCCGGCCACAGCTTAACCTCGATCTTCCCGAGGTCGGCCAGCTCGGTCTTCGCTTCGGCAATGGACATTCCCGCGACGCGATCCCGGACAACCCCCTCGTCGATGGCGGCGGCTGCCGCCGCGCGTATCGAGACCTCGACCTGGAGCCCCTCCGCTGCCGCCGTGACAGCACCGATCTCCATCGTGATGGAGTCGGCCAGCACCTCCTTGCCGGAGGGCACGGCGGTCGTGTCAGCCAGCAACCTGGAACGAGCCGCCTGTTCGATGTCGAGGCGCATGACGTAGGCCCGGTCGAAGTCAAGCACGCCGGTCAGCGAGAAGGCCGCAGTGTCCTCCTTGCCAACCAGGTCGAGCGGGATGTCCACCACCACCTTCTCATCAGCGGACGGGCCGCCGTAGATCCGATCTCGTTGGCCGGACAGCGCGTCCAGCAGACGCTGCTGCAGCTCGGCCGTGATCGACGCCACCAGCGTGTCGACGTCCGACTGCTGGATCACCGGGTGCTGCGTCTCCAATCCGCCGGAGGTTGGCTCGGGGTTGGTGACCAGCCCGCTCGTGTTTTCGGGGAAGCCGCGCAGGAAGTTGCGCACCGAGGCGTCGTCGATGGCGGTGATCGCTCCTGCCTGCACGTTGCCGGCAGGACCACCCGCCACGGCGGTGACGGTCCCGCTGCCCTGGCTCGGATCAATCGTGCCGTTTATCTTCTGGCGACCTCGCGCCACGACGATGCGCTTGTCGGTGGTGAAGACCGGACCGCCCGGCACGGATACCTGCGTCCCCTGCGGCACGGTGACCGACCCCTGGTTCCAGTTGTAGAAGACCACCGTCCCGGTGGCCGCCACCTGGTCGAGCCGCTCCCCGGTGGCCGTTCCGTCCTGGGTGGTGGTCAGGTGACCCGACTGGTGGCTGACGATGGCGGCCTGAACCGGGTACGTGATCGGCCCGATCGGCGTGGAGGTCGGCGTGATGCGGATCGTGGCCCCGGGGAGCACCGCCGCTGCGGCGGCCAGGGCAATGGCCAGGAGTACAGCCAGCAGCGGCAGGCGGGTGCGAATCGACCGAGGCTGACTCGGCGACCTGGCCGGTCGCCGAGCACCTCCCCCGCCGGGAGGGACGACGGGCTGAGGCGGCAGGCGCACCGCCATCGTCTCGTCGGTGGACCCGGGGCGGGCCACCGGGGGCTGGCCGACGCCGACCGGACCGGCGCCTCGGACCACGTGGATCGGCGCTCGGGCCGCGGGGCTCAGAGCCGCCGGCTGGCCAGACGTGGCCTCAGGCAGGGTGGCAAAGGCCGGAATGCCCGCATCGGTCGCAAGGGAGCGCGTCGCCGCGTCGGCCACCAGCGTCAGCTCACGTCCTTCGGCCTCGGCCAGGCGAGCCAGGAGGCGCAGGGCGACCACGCTCGAGGTCGCGCGGCTGCGGCCCGGCGCGACGATGACCACCGGACCCGGCGCAGCTTCGCGCAGGCGCCGGATGACCGACGTGATCTCGTCATCGGGCTCCAGGTAGAGAAGCTGCCGGTCGTCGGCCATCTCGCTCACAACTCCATCGCACGCACCGCGCCCCGCATCGCGCGTTCGGCGGCGCCGCTATTCGCGTCGATGATCAGCGCCTGGTGGGCCAGGGCCATCGGCGTCACGTCCTGCCGCGTGGTGAGTTGCCCGCTCGCGTCACGGATCCCGACCACGTCGTCGGGCGCCAGCGCGCGGACCTGCGGGCGACGCGCGAACGGCAAGCGACGCCACCACTGATCGTCGTCGAGCATCTGGGTGATCTGCGGCAGCTGTGCGCCGCCGCCGCACAGGTAGACCCGCGCGGGCAGCAGCTCTCCCTCGGCCAGGTCGCCGACCATCAGCTCGACGCCGCCGAGCCAGATCGTCGCGTCTTCGCTCAAGGCTGCTTCGAGGGTCGCACGGTCGATCGGCTCCGGCAGGTCGTCGGTCCGACTGGCGCCGAGTTTGAGCGCCTCGGCGCGCGCGAACGAGAGGCCGAAGCGTTCTGCCAGCCCACGGGTGAAGGCGCGCCCGCCGAGTGCCAGCATCTTGGTGCCGGCAATTCCACCGTGTCGGACCAGGGCGACGTCGGTTGTGCCGCCACCCACATCCACGAAGACCGCCCCCGCGTCGCCCATCTCGTCGGGATCGAGGCAGGTGGCCACCGCGTACGGCTCAGCCACCACGCCCAACAGGTCCAACCCAAGCTGCGCGGCCACCGATTGGAGCGCGCCCAGGTGAACCATCGGCGCGAATGCGTTGAAGACGGCCAGCTCGACCTGTGCCCCGGTGAATCCGATCGGGTTGCTGACCGGGTAGCCATCGATCTTCATCTCGACCACCGCGGCATGCACCAGGCGCACGTCGAGGCGCTCGACGCCACTCTCCCAGGCGATCCGCTGCTCCGCTTCCGCCAGCGCGTCGGCCTGGACGTGCTCAACTATCCGCTGCAGCTCGGCGTCGGTCATCGGGGCGCGGGGATCCTCGCGACGGACCGTTCCGGTCGAAGTCGTGCCCTTCACCAGCTCGCCGGCGATCCCGATCACCGCCGCAGTTGCCCGGACGCCGGCTGCCTCCCGGGCCTGCGACAGCGCCTGCGCGCAATTGGCGACCACCGCGTCGATGTCGCTCACCGTTCCGGATTGCATGTGGGTCAATCCCTGTCGCTGGCGGCCTGAGCCGCGCACGATCCCAGTGACCCGCCCCTCGTCATCGGCAGCGATCTCCACCACCAGGGCTTTTGCAAATTCCGTCCCCACATCGAGGGCGACCAGGCCCGATGGTCCTCCAGGTTGACCGCTTGCGCGCCGGAACAAACCGGCCATCCGGCCGAGTCGCGCCTGTGCCATCAACTCGACTCGAGCCGGGCCAACGCCTCGAGTGCCAGCCGACCGCTCTCGCTCAGCGCCTCGCCGAGGCGTGTCGCATCCTTCCCGCCGGCTTGTGCCAGCTCGGGGCGCCCGCCACCTCCGCCGCCGATGATCCGGGCCACGATTCGCACGATGGCGACGGCATCGAAGCCGTCCGCCACAAGGTCGCGGCTGGCCGAGACCATGATCGCCGGCCCGCCCCCGTCGCCCGATGCCACCGCCACGAACCGCCCGCTGATCGAACGAAGCTCATCGGCCAGCAAGCGCAGCGCTGCGGCATCGGCAGACGCGAAGTGCTGGATGATCACCTTCGTCTCACCTGCCTGTTGGGCCCCGGCCAAGGCCCCGGCTGCGTCGAGACGAGCTGAGCCTTTCCCCTCGCGTGGCGTCCGGGCAGCCTGCTCGGCCTCGCGCAGGCGGGCCAGCAGCGACTCGACCCGGGCGGCCACCTGATCCTCCGAGGTGGCGAGCAGCTGGGCGGTGGCGTGCAGCGACTCCAATCGGCCGGCAACCAGTTCCTCCGCCCCTTCGCCGGTGACCGCCTCGATCCGCCGCAACCCGGCCCCGATGCTCGATTCGGCGGTGATGCGGAAGGCGCCGATCTGCCCGGTCGAGCTCACGTGAGTGCCGCCGCACAGCTCCTTGCTGAAACCGTCCACCTGTACCACGCGCACCGATTCGGGAGCGTACTTCTCACCGAAGAACATGTCCGCGCCCAGGGCCTGCGCGTCGGTCAGGCTCATCTGAGTCGGAATCACCGCGGCGTTGCGCCGAATCTGGGCGTTGACGATCCGCTCCACCTGTCGCAGCGCTTCACGCGGGGTTGGGCCGCTGGACGGGAAGTCAAAGCGCAGCCCCTCCGGGCTGACCCAACTTCCGGCCTGTTTGGCCTGCTCGCCCAGCACCTCGCGCAGGGCGCGGTGCAACAGGTGAGTGCCGGTGTGGTTCCGCGCCGCCGCCGCGCGCCGACGTTCGTGGACCAGCGCCTGGACCGTTTCGCCGACCATGATCCTGCCGTCGATACCGCGTCCCAGGTGCACGATGGCGTCGGCTCGCCGCTGCGTGTCCTCCACGCTGAAACGCCCATGCGGGCCGACGATGCGGCCCTGGTCGCCGATCTGCCCGCCCCCCTCCGCGTAGAACGGGCTGCGATCGAGGATCACTGCCTGGCGACCATCGGCCAGCGGGAAGATGCCGAGCA
Organism: Chloroflexota bacterium; assembly: GCA_043738415.1. Lineage (GTDB taxonomy): Bacteria > Chloroflexota > Limnocylindria > QHBO01 > QHBO01 > CF-167. Next base: position 4,550 of record JAYUGK010000287.1, read on the forward strand.
CGAGCGCGTCCTCGACGCGGGTCTGGTTCGGATACCCCACAAAGGTCGATGCAAGGCGCTCGACCTCTTTCTCGACGGCCGGGTCCAGCGCCAGCGCCGCAGACACGGTGCGGCGCGATCGCTCCCTCTGCTCAGCCATCGCTGCGTCAAAGCCGGCTCTATCAACGGCAACGTCGCTCTCCGCCGCGATCTCGACGGTCAGGTCGATCGGGAAGCCGAAGGTGTCATGCAGCCGGAATGCCTCTAGGCCGCCTATCGCCCCGCGCACGCCGGCAGCCTCGACCAGTGCCGCGAGACGGTCCGTGCCGGCCTCGAGCGTGCGTGCGAACTTCGCCTCCTCGGCCTGCACCTCGCCCAGGATCCTCTCCCTCTCCTGCGCGAGCACCGGGTAGGCGGCGCCCATCAGGTCGATCACCGCGCCGCAGGTCTCAACCAGCACAGGCGTGCGAATGCCCATCAGGCGCAGGTGGCGCACCGCGCGACGCATGATCCGGCGCAGGACGTAGCCGGCCCCTTCGTTGGATGGCTTCAAGCCCTCGCTGATGAGGAAGGTCATGGCGCGGCTGTGATCGGCCACCACCTGGTAGCTGAACCGCTCGGCCTCGACCTGCTCGGGGCGATGGCCCAGATGCGCGGCCAGGCGGTCGATGATCGGCACGAACAGATCGGTCCCGTAGTTGCTGTCCACCCCCTGCAGGATCGATGCGGTCCGCTCCAGGCCCATGCCCGTGTCAACGCTCTGGAACGGCAGCGGGGTCAGCGTTCCGTCTGCCGCGCGGTCGGACTGCATGAAGACCAGGTTCCAGATCTCCAGCCATCGCGGGCAGGTCTCCGAATGGTCGGGAACGCAGTCGGGACCCTCCGACAGCTCCGCCCCGCGGTCGTAGTGGAGTTCGCTGCACGGGCCACACGGGCCGGTCTCGCCCATCGACCAGAAATTGTGATCGTCACCGACCGCGATGTTGCCCCACTCCGCCATTCGTTCCGGCGGCAGACCGATCTCTTCGCGCCAGATGCGCCGGGCCTCGTCGTCATCGGTGTAGGTGGTCGCCGCGATGCGGTCGGCGGGAATCCCGAGTTCGACGGTCAAAAACTCCCAGGCCCAGTGGATCGCCTCGCGTTTGAAATAGTCGCCGAAGCTCCAGTTGCCGAGCATTTCGAAGAGGGTCTGGTGCCGCGGGGTGCGCCCGACCTCCTCGAAGTCATTGTGTTTGCCCGCCACCCGCAGGCAGAGCTGGGCGTCGACCGCGCGCCGATAATCGCGCTGCTCCTCTCCGGTCAGGACGCGCTTGAACTGCACCATCCCGGAGTTGGTGAAGAGCAGGGTCGGGTCGTCATGCGCGAGCAGCGGCGCGGATGGCACGCGGGTATGTCCGCGCTCCTCGAAGAAGCGCTGGAAACGCTCTCGAATCTCCGCCGCGCTCATCGGCTGCAATCGGTGTGCCCTCTACTCATGGCGAGAGCCGGCGACCACCGGCTCTCGACTCCTGGCTGATGTGCCCGGACCCGATCAGGTGGCGGCGCTCTCCGACGCCTCGCCGTCCTGCGGAGCATCGTACGCGGCGAGCATCTCGGCGCGTGCCTTCTCCGCGGCTGCGCGTCCCTCGCTGATCGCCTCGCCGAGGGATGCGCGCTTCTCACCGACGAATTCACCGACCTGTCCGCGAATCTCGTCGCCGGAGGCCGGTGCCAGCAGCAGGCCGATGGCCGCCCCGACCAGGCCACCGATCAGCATGCCGGCCAGAAAACTGCCGAAACTTGAGTCTTTCATACGAAGCAGCCTTCCCCTGTGCGTGCGTCGCACGATTCTACCGATCCGGCTCCGACCCGTCTCGGTGCGACTGTCTGTCAGGCCCAAGGTGAACCAGCAGACTGACCATCAGCATGGCAAGCTGCGCCACCACTGAGGCCGCCACCACGTTAAAGTCGCCGATGCGGAGCAGCTCGAGCCCGGTCCGCGAGCCGATCGCATCCCCTCCCGCCGCGCCCACCACCGCCGCCGCGAAAAGGGCCGGCAACAGCCGATCCCACCGCCCGCGCAGCGCCGTGAAGGCCGCCAGGTTGATGGTCGAAACGAAGGCCACCAGGACCAGCCAGGGGCTCATGCGGCGCGGGCGATTCGTCCCCCGCCCAGGCACTCCTCGCCGTCATACAGCACGGCGGCCTGGCCCGCCGCCGGCGCCCAGACCGGCGTGGCGGTCTCGATCAGCAGACGATCCTCGCCCACCACGGTCACCTCGCATTCGGCCTCTGCGCCGCGGTGCCGGATGCGTACGGCCGCCTTGAAGTGGTCGCCCGGTGGCTCACCGGCCACAAATCGGCGACCTTCGACGACAAACTGCCGGGCAGCAATCTCGTCCCGCTGGCCAACCAGCAGCGTATTGGTCTCGGCGTCGATCGACCGCACATAGAGCGGGCTGCTGGCAGCGATCCCCAGCCCATGGCGCTGGCCGATGGTGTAGTGCGCGTAACCGGTATGCGTGCCGACGCGCGCGCCGGTGCCGTCCACGATCGGGCCTGGCTCGCCGCGGTAGCCGCGGCGCTCGGCTAGGAGCTCGCGATAGTCGCCCGCCGGGACGAAGCAGATCTCCTGGCTGTCCGGCTTGTCCGCGGTCGGCAGGCCCAGCTCGGTGGCGATCCCGCGCACCGCGGGCTTGGTCAGCTCGCCCAATGGAAACCGGGTGTGCGCCAGCTGGGCCTGGTCGAGGACCCAAAGGAAGTAGGTCTGATCCTTGTCCGAATCGGCAGCGCGCAGCAGCCGCCAGCGTCCTTCGCGGTGCTCCGTTCGAGCGTAGTGGCCGGTCGCCACCTGGTCCGCGCCGTAGGCTGCCAGGCCGCGGCGCAGCAGCTCGTCGAACTTGATGTACTGGTTGCAGGCCTGGCACGGATTCGGGGTCGAGCCGGCCAGGTACGCGTCGGCGAAGGCATCGATGACCCGCTCGCCGAAGCTCTGCTCGAGATTCAGCGCGAAGAATGGGATCCCGAGCAGCTGGGCGACCCGCCGCGCGTCGTCATGGGCGTCCGGCGAGCAGCAGCTGCGCCGCTGCTCGTATCCCTCACCGCCGTCGGGATGGAGCCGCATCCAGACGCCGATCACCTCGTCGCCGTCACCCTGCGCCCTGGCCTCGCGGGCCAGCAGCGCCGCGGCCACGCTCGAATCGACCCCGCCGCTCATGGCGGCGACGATGCGGCTCAACCCGCGGTCCTCGCCGCGGGCTGTGGCGGCAATGCCGGCATCGCCTCGCGCATGCGGTCGACCACCGTGCCGGTCGCCTCGATGGCCCGGGCGATATCCACCGCGGTCGTGTCACGACCGGCGGTGAGCCGCAGGGAGCCGTGTGCACGCAGCATGTCGATCCCCATCGCCAGCAGGACGTGGCTCGGCTCAGTCGATCCGCTGGTGCACGCGCTGCCGGTGCTGACCTGCACCCCTTCCAGATCCAGACCGGCCACCAGGTCGCCGCCCTCCAGGCCATGGAGCAGGATGCTGCTGCTGTTCGGCAGCCGCTCGGTGGGGTGCCCGGTGAGCTCCGCTCCCGCGATCCGCAGCAGGCCGGCGTTCAGCTGTTCGCGCAGCGCGGCCAGTCGGGCATTCTCCGCGTCACGCACCCCGGGGTCTGCCTGCGCCAGCTTGAGGGCGCGCCCGAAACCTACGATCCCCGCCACGTTCTCGGTCCCCGCCCTGCGCTGACGCTCCTGCGAACCGCCCTGCAGCTGGGGCAGTAGCGCCGTCCCCTGCCGCACGAAGAGCGCGCCGACCCCCTTGGGGCCGTAGAGCTTGTGTGCCCCCAGGCTCAGCAGGTCAACCCCCAGCGGGTCCACCTGCAGCGGCAGAAAGCCACCGGCCTGCACTGCATCGCAGTGGAAGATCACCCGACGCTGGCGACAGATGGCGCCGATCGCGGCGATCGGCTGGATGGTGCCAACCTCGTTGTTGGCGTACATGATCGAGACCACGGAGGTGTGGTCGGTGATCGCCTCGGCCACCTGGTCTGGATCGACGCGGCCATATCGGTCGACCGGCAGGTACGTCACCTCGAAGCCCTGGCGCTCCAGGACCGCGCAGGTATGCAGCACCGCCTTGTGCTCCACGCTGCTGGTCACGATGTGTCGCCCGCGGGCGCTGGCCGCCCAGGCCGCTCCCTTGATCGCCAGGTTGTCGGATTCGCTGCCACCTCCGGTGAAGACGATCTCGCGCGGGGCGGCTCCGAGGATGCCGGCCACCGCTTCCCGGGCCTCGTCGAGCCCCTGGCGCGCTCTGCGCCCTGCCGCATGCAGGCTCGACGGATTGCCGTAGTGCTCGGTCAGGTATGGAAGCATGGCCTCCAGCACCTCGGGGCGCAGCGGCGTCGTGGCGGCGTGGTCGAGGTAGATCGTCATGGGCGCATCTTGCTCAACAAGGCCCACCATTGGCCGATATGGGCGCCGGGGTCGCCGCGGAAGGCACCGGGGTGACTCCGGAATTGGCAGGCGTGGGCGCGGGAATGGGCAGGAACGGGTCAGCCACCATCTTGTGGATGAGCGTCAGCGACTTCTCGTCGAGATACTCATTGATGTCCGGTGGCCAGAACTGGTAACGCGCGATCGAGCCGAGGTTGGTGCGGGCACCCAGCTCGAGCAGATTCGGCATCTCGCCGAGCGGCAGGTTGGTCCACAGCGCGTCCTTGGCAATGGCGAGCAGCTCGGGAATCCGGGCGATGACGGAGCATGGATTGATCTGTTGTCGCAGGGCCAGGAGGACAAGCTGCTGGCGGTCCATGCGGTTGTAGTCATTGTCCTGGTGGCGCGACCGGGCATAGGCGAGAGCCGTGTACCCGTCGAAGTGATGCTGCCCGGCCGGGATCCACAGCCGCACGTCACCGGTGCCGTCTGGCTTCGGATAGTGCGAGTCGAAGACCGATACCGGCGTCCTGATGTCGATCCCGCCGAATGCATCCACCAATCGCACGAACCCGTTGAGGGTGACCACCACCTGTCCATCGATCTGGACGCCGACCATCCGCTCGACAGCATCCTGGACGGCGCGGTAGCCGCGCTCTTCGTCGCTCCCCGGGAACCATTCCGGATGCGCGATGGCATACACGAAGAGCGAGTTCAGGAGTTCGGGGTAGCAGCGACAGGCAAAGGCGCCGGCCGGCCCCGGAGGGAGCGGCGTGTTGAACATGTTGCGAGGGATGCCGAACAGCGCCGCCCGGCCGGTGCTGATCTCGATGCTCAGCAGCTCCATCGTGTCGGTCCGCAGGCTCCATCGTCCCGGCCCGGCATCGGCGCCGATCAGCAGCACGTTGAGCCGACCATCGGCCGTCCAGCGCGGCACGGGAGTGGGGCCGGGGGTGGGAACCTGCGTCGGCG
>JAYUGK010000288.1:0-3476 GCA_043738415.1 Chloroflexota bacterium
AGGCGGTCGATGCGTGCGCTCAGAACCGCCTGGACGGTGTCGGGTACACGGATGGTGTCGATGGGTCTGGGCTGGCGATAGGCGCCGTGATCGCCGACCAGAGCGCCGGAGTCGACGAGGCTGCGGACGCTCTCTTCGAGGAAGAGTGGGTTGCCCTCGGTCTTGAGGATCAGATGTTGCTTCAGCGGGTGCAAGCCGGCATCCTCGCCGAGGAGCGCGCCGAGCAGCTCGTCAGCGCGCAGGGTGGGCAGGGCATCGACGCGAAGCTGTGCGTAGTAGGTCTTGCGGACCCACTGGTGCTCGTACTCGGGTCGGTACGAGACGAGCAGCAGAAGACGGGCTGCGGGCAGGCTCTCGACCAGGGCGTCCAGGAGCGCCTGGGTCTCGCCGTCGATCCAGTGGAGATCCTCGAAGACGAGCAGGAGCGGCGCCGCCTGACTCTGACGAAGCAGGAGGCGCTTGAGAGCAGCCAGCGTCCGGTCACGGCGTTGCGGCGGGTCGAACGCTTGCCAGGACGCATCCTCGACGGGCATGTCGAGCAGCGCGAGCAGGGCCGGCAGGTCCGGCGCGAGGGCGTGGTCCAGGGCGAGGATCCGCCCGGTCAGCTTCTCGCGGACGGCCGGGCCGTCGTCGCGGGCCTCGATCCGACAGTACGCTTTCAGCAGGTCGATGGCCGGGCCGTACGAGGAGGCGGTGTCGTGCGAGACGGCCCCGCTCTCCAGGACCAGCCAGCCGTCGATCCGAGCGGAACGGGTCGACTCCCAAATGAGTCGTGACTTGCCCACGCCAGGCTCGCCGACCAGCGCGACGATCTGGCCACGGCCGTCTCTGGCCCGGCCGAGCGATTGGGCCAGCACTTCCAGCTCGGCGTCACGGCCAACGAACCGCGTGAGCTGGCGCGTGCTGACCACCCGCTGGAAGCGCGTTCGGGCTGGCTCGGAGCCGAGCAGCGCAAAGGCCTCGATGCCTGCGGACGATCCCACGGACGGCCCGCCGGCCGGGACGGAGCCGAAGGGCTGAGCGTGGATGTACCCCTCGGCGGCGCGCACGGTCTCGACCGTCAGCAAGGTTGCCCCGTCGGGCGCGACCTGCCCCAAACGCGTGGCGACACGGACGGCCGGTCCGAGGGCCGTGTACTCCTGGTACAGGTCGTTGCTGGTGCTTCGGAGGACGACGTCGCTGGAAGCCAGGCCGACTCGCAGGGCCAGCTCGAGGCCGCGCTTCTCGCCGAGCCGACTGGCGAAGCGGTCGAACGCCTCATGCAGCGCCAGTGCGGCGACGCAGGCCTGGACCGCGTCGTCTTCGTGGGCCAGCGGCGCCCCGAAGATCGCCATGATCCCGTCGCCGCCCACCCGGCTGACGGTCCCCCGACAGCGATGGACGATGTCGACGAGCAGCGACGCGATGCTGGTCTGGAGTCGATCGGCCAGGTCCGGCTCAAAGCCGTGGACCGACTCGGTCAGGCCTGCCACCTCAGCGATCAGGATGGTGACGCGCTTCTGCTCGCCGCCGAGGTCTCCCGGTTCGCCAGGACGGTGCCCGGGCTGTCCCTCGGTGGTACCGGTTCGGCGAGCGAGAAGTCGGCGTGCCGCCGGGCGCGACCGAGGGGCCGGAGCGGCAGCGCGATCAAACTGGACACGACGCTCGTCGGTGAGCGCGAGCGCTTCAGCCAGGCGACGGGCCGTGTCGCGCTGGGGTCGGCCGACGGAGCGCTCGAGATCCTGGATGGCGCGCACGCTGATCCCAGCCTGCTCGGCGAGGGCAGCCTGGGTGAGCCTGGCGTCCAGTCGATGCTGGCGGACCAGATCGCCGAACGAAACGGGCTCCCCGGCATTGGCCATCACGCCCTCCACCCGCTGAGATCGCCCGGGATCGCGGGGTGGCTGCTCCCGCGGCGTCGAAGTCCCGAGTTCGGCCCATTCTAGAGCGACTCCACGCACTTGCAGCCGCAGAGTTGGCATGCCCCGTGAGGTTCTGCGCATAACTCTGTGGGTCTGCGTTTCCAGCACGCCCGGAAGTCCATACGCTGGCCGCGTCCCGTCATCAGCCAAAGTGTTGGAGGCTCACGATGCAGTCAGACACCCTCGACAGACTGCCCGCGGACGCGCCGTCGGTCACCCCCCAGGTGCCGGCCCACGTGCAGGTCATCCGGATGGCTACCGCCTACTGGGTCTCCCGAGCGATCTACGTCGCGGCTCACCTCGGGATCGCGGACCTGCTGAAGGCTGGGGCTCGGGATGCGGAAGACCTCGCCGCCGCGACCGGCACGTACGCCCCGGCACTCCACCGGTTGATGCGGTCGCTCGCGAGCGTCGGGCTGTTCAGCACCGACGGGCAGGGCCGCTTCTCCGTCACGCCGCTCGGGGCAGTGCTCCAGTCCGATGCTCCCGGCGCGGCACGCTCGACGGTGATCGCGCTGTCGGGTGCGTGGATGTGGGCAGCGTGGGGTGAGGCCCTCCATAGCGTGCGGACCGGTGAGACCGGCGTGCAGAAGGCGCTGGCCGTGAGCGAGTACGAGTACCTCGCGCAGCACCCCGAGGATGCGTCGCACTTCAACGCCGCGATGATCGGCTTCCACGGTGACGAGCCGGCCGCCATCGTCGAGGCGTACGACTTCTCTGGGAGCGGGAGGGTGGTTGACGTCGGCGGCGGGTCCGGAAACCTGCTCGGAACGATCCTCACCATCGATCCGAGGCTGCATGGCGTGCTCTTCGAGCGCCCACAAGTGGTCCCCGACGCCGAGCGCAACCTCGAGGCGGCCGGAGTGGCCGATCGTTGCGAGGTCGTGGGGGGTGACTTCCTGGAGTCGGTCCCGGAAGGCGGCGATGTCTACATCGTGTCCCACTGCATCCACAACTGGGACGAGCCGAGCTGCGTGCGAATCCTGGCGAACTGCCGACGGGCGATGCCGCCGGGCGGACGCCTGCTGATCGTGGAGGCGGTGGTCGGCACGGGTGACGAGCCGGATCCGGCGAAGATCCTGGACCTCCAGATGCTGCTGGTGCCCGGCGGACAGGAGCGCAGCGAGGACGAGTATCGGGTCCTTCTGGAGAAGGCCGGCTTTCGGTTGACGCGCGTGGTGCCGACACGGACGTCAGCCAGCATCATCGAGGCGATCCCAGCGTGACGATGTAGGCGCTCGGTGGCGTGCCGCCGACGCCGGTGGGTCGGCGATGCGCTTGACGGTCGGGGCCTGGCTCCCTCCCCTGAGGTGGCGATGCTGCCCGACATCAAGCCCTCCTGCACCTCGTCGCCCGGCGCACCGCGGGCGCACTCGTCGCACGCCTGGCTATGGCGTTCGAGTCGTAGGCCTCGGTCCGGGCGACGAGCGTGGACCCGCTCTCGCTGCTGCGGTCTTGCCTCAGTCGAGCCCGAACTGCGATGGCGCGTTGCTCACGACCGGTGGTCAGCGGGGGTGAGGGTGAGCGACGACCCGCCGGCGAGGGCGTCCGTGCGTCCTCGCCACAGGAGGGCAC
>JAYUGK010000289.1:0-9797 GCA_043738415.1 Chloroflexota bacterium
GTGGTGGTCGACGGCGAGACCGGCATCCTCGTACCCATCGAGCTTTCCTCCGACGAACCGATGAGCCCGGCCGATCCGGATCGCTTTGCCACCGATCTCGCGGCGGCCGTCACCTCGCTGATGTTGGACCCGGCGCGTCGCGCTTCGATGGGAGCTGCCGGCCGTCGACGCGCTGTCAACCAGTTCAGGTGGTCGTCGATCGCGGACCGCACGCTGGAGGTCTATCGGGCCCTGATCCGCTAGGAGCGATCGTCGCCCATGCGCCGCTTGGCGACGAAGGCGGCCGCCTGCGCACGTCGCTGCAGATTGAGCTTGGACAGGATGCTGCTCACGTAGTTCTTGACGGTCTTGTCGGAGAGGAAGACCTCGGTCGCGATCTCCTTGTTCGTCTTGCCGTCAGCGACCAGCAGCAGGATCTTGCGCTCCTGGGCCGTCAGATCCGAGAGCTCGTCGCGGTCATCTCCGTTTGCCAGGCGCCGCACCCGTTCCAGGACTCGCTCGGTGACCGCGGGATCGAGCAGCGAGTCGCCGCGGCCCACCGCTTCGAGGGCGCTCACCAGGTCGCGCCCGCGCACCTGCTTGAGCAGGTAGCCGCTGGCACCGGCCAGGATGGCAGAGAGGACCGCCTCCTCGTCGGGGTACGAGGTCAGCATCACCACGCGGGTCTTGGGCAGCTCCGCACGAATCTCGCGGCACGCCTCGATGCCGGAGCCGTCGGGCAGGCGCACGTCCATCACCACCAGGTCAGGCTCAAAGCGGCGAGCCGCGGTGAGCGCGTCTGCGACGGTACCGGCCTCCGCCACGACCTGGAAGTCCTCGCGTCGCGACAGCAGCGCCACCAGGCCCTCGCGGACCACCTCGTGGTCGTCCACGACCAGGAGCCGGAGCGGCCGTCGTACCGGTGCCGCGGCGTCGTTCATCCCCTGCCCATTCCCTCGGTCGCCGTCGGCGCGCTCAACGAGCGAGCGGCAGCAGCAGGATGATACGGGTGCCGAGCCCCGTCCCGCTGGCAACCTCGAGCCGCCCATGCAGTTGGTCGGCTCGCCGACGCATGTTTGCCAGCCCGTGATGCTCGGCCGAGACGGGCGTGGATGGGTCGAAGCCGCGCCCGTCATCGCTGATCTCGAGACGAAGCTGTCCCTCGCCCGCGCTCAGCCGCACAGAAACACGGTTCGCCCCGGCGTGTCGCGCGGCGTTGCTGAGGGCCTCGCGCGTTACTTTGAGCAGCTCATCTGCGACCTCCTCTGAGATGACCGGCAGGTCCGGCGTTTGCACCACAACGTCAACCGGGGATGTCATGCGGATCTCATCGGCCAGCGTCTCAAGGGCAGCGGTCAGCCCTCCTGCGTCTTCTGCACCCGGGCGCAAGCCGAAGATGAAGTTGCGGATCTCGCCGATCGTTGCATTGAGCACGTCGATGGCCCGATCGACCCGCGCTGCGGCCGTTTCGGGCGAAATGGCCATGATCTCCGGAAGGTCGTCGAGCGAGAGGGCCACCGCATAGATCCGCCCGATGATCCCGTCGTGCAGGTCGCGCCCGATGCGCTCGCGCTCCTCAACGACGGCCAGGGCCTGCACGCGCTCGCTCAGGCGGGCGTTCTGAATGGCCAGGCCGGCGTGCAGGGCGAATCGCTCCACCAGCAGCTGGTCATCGGGGCTGAAGTCGGGGGCTCCGCGCTTGTTGGTCAGGTACAGGTCGCCGAGCGGTCGACCCTTGAAGGTCACCGGCACACCGAGGAAGGCATGCATCTCCGGGTGATGCGGCGGGAAGCCGTGTCGCCGCGGATCGGTGGCGAGATCGGGGATCCTGAATGACCGGCCCTCCCGGATGATCAGACCCAGCAGGCCATGACCCTGCGGCACCGCGCCGATGCGCTCGCGATCCGCCTCGCTGATCCCGCTGGTCAGGAAGCGTTCGATTCGGCCCGTCGCGTCAGCGATCCCCAGCGCCGCGTACTGCGCATCGGCCAGGTCGCGAACGGCATCCACGATCAACTGCAGCACGTGGTCGAGGCTGAGGACGCCGGAGATGCCGCGAATCGCGGCATCAAGAGCAGCAAGGTGCGCCTCGGCGCGCTCGGCGCGCGCCTGCCACGGATCTATCATCAGCGCCTAGCGTAGCCGCCAGGTCCGGCCGATGTGACATCGCGCAGGTGCGGACAGGACAAATGGCACGGGTCCCGTCGTGCGCGGTCTGGCTCAATGCGCTGCGTCAGTCCACGCACGCCCACCGAGCCGGGCGATAGAAAGGAAACCAATGGGCAGGATCTTCCTGTACGCCTCTGCGGTGGCCAGCGTGCTGCTGCTGACGCTCATCTACGCCATCGCGTCGGGACAGGGGACCGCTTCGCCGAGCGCGAACCCGTCACCCACGCCGGGAAGCTCCACGCCGGGAAGCTCCGCGCCGGGAAGCTCCGCGCCGGCTGGCACCATTGAGGTCAGCGCCTTCGACCTGGGCTTCAACCCCAAGACCGTCGACGTGGCGGCCGCCGGGGTCTACACCGTCACGTTCCACAACACCGGCGCAATCTTGCACGATCTCACCTTTGCCGATGGCACCAAGATCACGGCCGACGCCGGTCAGATCGCCACCGGAACGGTCACCATCCCGGCCGGCGGCACGACCTTCACCTGCACTGTTCCCGGGCACGCTGCGGCGGGCATGACCGGCACGGTCACGGTGGCCGGCGCAACCCCCTCAGCCGGCGGCGACAGCCATGGTGGGCCTGCTGCTAGCACGGGCGTGCCGGAGGATCCCAACGCCCCGGCCTACGTCCTCCGCGATCCGACAGCTCCGACGCTCGCCTCCGGCAAGGTGCATGACATCACTCTGACCGTGGAAGAGAAGCTGATGACGGTGGCCAAGGGCTACTCCCAGATGGTGTGGACCTTCAATGGCAGCGTCCCTGGTCCGGTCATCCGGGTCAAGGTGGGCGACACGATCCGGATTCTCCTCAAGAATCCGGCCGCCAGCGCACTCTCTCACTCGATCGACTTCCACGCCAGCCAGGTCGCCTGGAATGACGAGATGACCTCCATCAAGCCGGGCGAGGAGAAGCTCTACGAGTGGAAGGCCGAGTACGCCGGCGTGTGGATGTACCACTGCGGCACGGCGCCCGCACTCCACCACATTGCCAACGGCATGTACGGCATGGTGATCGTCGAACCGGCCGCGGGCCTGCCGAAGGTTGACAAAGAGTTCGCCATCGTCCAGTCGGATTGGTACCTGGGGCCGCAGGGCGAACCGACCGACCTGACCAAGGCCGCCAGCGGCAACCCGGCCCCGGACTTTGTGATGTTCAACGGCGTCGCGAACCAGTACCTGGACAACCCGATCCAGATCGGCACCGGCCAGCGGGTGCGGATCTTCCTGCTGAACGCCGGGCCGAACATCGACTCGTCCTTCCACATCGTGGGCACCATCTTCGACACGGTGTTCAAGGAAGGGATCCAGCTTGTTCGCAACAACGATGGAAACTGGGGGTCGCAGGCGGTGGACCTGTCGCCTTCCCAGGGCGCGATCATCGAGTTCCAGACCGCGGAGGACGGCAAGTATCCGATGGTCACCCACGCGTTCAACTTCGTCGGCCGCGGAGCCCTGGGGCTCTTCCAGTCAGGGGACGGCGATCCGCTGAACTGAGATGGCCGATCGGTGCGGCGGTGGCTCGGAGCCGCCGCGCCGGCGGACGGGGTCGGCCCCGCAAGGGGACGGCCCCGTTTCGCGTCTGCCCCCAGCTACGCGGTTGGCGCTTCGGGGAAGGTGACCTCAACCAGCGGACTGTGCGCGAGCATCGTCTCGAGGTCGGTGCGGCCCCAGTTGGCCGCCACGCGGGCCATCAGCGCCCGGCGCTCGTTCGGCTCCGTAACCGGCCGAGCGATGGCCGGCAGGTCCGCCTGGACGGTCTTCTTGAGGTGGAAGACCAGGCTGGGATTGGCCAGCAGGTTGGCATACCAGCTGCGCCGACCCGGCATCCCGCTCAGCACGATCCTCCCGTCGATGTTGTGGAAGACCGTCTCGATGCGCCGCGCCAGCCCGCTCTTGCGTCCGGTGGTGGTGATGTCGATGGTGTGCCCCCGCGAGAGGGCCCGCTGGATCTGCTCAGCTGGGGCCGCGGCAGCGGTCGAATAGTTGCTCATGCAACCAAGCATAGACCGATCCGTCCCGCGGCGCCACAGCAAGCCCCCCGGCCGTGCAGCGGCGTGCACCGCTGCGAAGTCCGATCAACCATTGGATCGGCCGGATGTCTCTCGGCCGCGACGCCTCGGCCCATCCACAGGCGCGGATGTCGCCCCGCGGCGTCACCTCGGCTACTGACAAGCCAATAGGTGGCTCCAGGGCCGCATCTCGTGATCGTTGGAAGAGAGCATCTGTTCGACAGCATCTCCTCGCGTACGACTGAGCCGATCATGGCCCGGACTGATCCACTCGCCGTCTTCTCCGGCGCGGCCGCGCGAGTTCGGATTCCGACCCCTGTATCGGTCCTGGCTGCTGCGCGCCTGATCACGAGGGGAGCGAGTCGGCGAAAACGCGGGGCAACGCAGTGTCCCGAAGGAACCTACGCCTCGACCCCTTGATGCAATCTCAGGTCCGGGGCCCGGCTCCTCCGGGACAACCAGAACTGTAGGGGGTCGGCGGCGGCCTGCCTAGTGGACTTCTCCACGACTTTTCGGGCGTTTGGGCGAGTTATCCACGGCCCGTCCACACCCGTCGACCCCGCGACCGGTTGCTCCGCTCAGCGTTCGATCAAGAAGGGCAGCAGATAGTGCCTCGATTGCCCGCTCAGGTTGAGGTAGGTGGCTAGCAGGACGAAGGTGAGGACTGCGGCCACCACCAACCAGTCGGCTCGGCCAAAGCGCAGTTCGCGTGCCCAGGTGCGCCTCCCGACCCCGAAGCCGCGCAGGTCCATCGCGTCGATGGTGTCCTCGGCGCCGGCGATCGAGCCGACCGTGACCGGCACGAAGATCGGCGCCAACCGCCGCAGCCGAGTGATCGGGCCGCCCTTCCGCGCGGTTGGGTCGTAGCCGCGCACCCGCTGCGCGTCGATCGTCTCCACGAACTCTGCTGCAAGGGTCGGGATGAAACGCACGGTCAGCTCGACCATCACCGCGATGCGGTCACCGATCCCGAGGCGCCGCAGGGCAACCGCCAGGTCACCAGGTGCCAAGGCGTAGGCCACGGGAAAGCCGACGGCCGCAAATGCGGTGTAGCGGAGCAGCTGGCTGGCGGCAAGGCTGATTCCCTCCGCCGTCAGCTCAGCGCCGAAAGGGGGAATGGTGAGCAGCACATGGGTGGGCCCGTCGGTGAAGGTGCCCGCCCGCCCGCCCGTGATCAGCGCATTGAACAGGGCGAAGGTTCCGATGACCCCCAGGAGGTAGATCCACTGCACGCGGACCGATCGCCACGGAATGCGTGCCAGCTGGTAGTAGCCGATGGCGACGACGAGGAGCACCGCGAGTTGCCGGGCGTCTCGCAGTTGACTCGCGCCGATCACGATCAGGAGTGGGACCAGGATCAACACGCGGGGGTCCCGGCGTGACAGCCAGGACCCCCGTCCAAGGTAGCGAAACGCAGCCCGCATCGGTCAGCCGGCCGCGCGCGCTGTCAGCGTCCGAGCTGCTCGCGCAGCGGCTCCCAGGCGTAGAGCAGGATCGGCGTCACGATCGCGGCCGCGATTGAGTTACCCACGATGGTGGGGATGTACTCGCCGGTCAGGATGGTGTTGAAGCCGAGCTCCGGCTGGATGATCAGCTCGATCCAGATGAAGAGGAAGCCCACGACGGTTCCGACCACGCCAGCCACCGCAGCGGTCATGGCCCGACTGCGCAGGGTCGTCATGCGGCTCGCCATCCAGACCGGGAAGAGGCCCGCAACCAGGCCCGCAAGGCCATTGGCAACGCTCCACCACCACGAACCAAAGGCGCTTCCGTACGCCAATTGATCCCCCACGGTGTTCCCGACGTAGCCGACGAGGAACCCAGCTACCGGCCCGAAGGCGAAGCCGAAGAATGTCACCAGGCCGAAGTGCGGACGAACGCCGACATCCTGGGTTCCGGGGATGATGAAGGCGAAGGTCGTCCAGTTGAAGACGGCATACAGCGCCGCTCCGATGGCCGAGTAAACGATGACCCTGGTCGTGATCGACCAGGTGCCCTCTGACTGTCCCGTGCTCATGCTGGTCATTGGTCTCCGATGCCTCCCTCCAGGCAAGTGCTCAATTGAGCCCTTGACCGATACCCCCCACCCCTGCGTCTGACCTGCCGACGATCCAGCTGGCGAGCTCGTCCGCTGCCATGAACCGTCCGGTCTGGTTCCCGAACCCTGCATTTGCCTCCATCAGGGAGGTGTAGCGCAGATTGCACGCAGTCCACCGCTCGCGATCGGCGATTACCTCCAGGGGCACGCCGTCGGCCACGATTCGGCCGTCGCGCATAAGGAGGATTCGATCGGCATGGATGAGCGCCAGGTCAGCGTCATGTGTGACGAAGTAGACGCTCTCGAGTCCGTCGATCCTCTCAACCTCCCTCATGAAGGCCGCTGCACTACGATAGTCCTGCCCGGCGGACGGCTCGTCAAGCACCAATGTGCGGGGTTCCAGGCCCAGCGCGACGGCGATGGCGAGCCGCTTTTGCTGCCCGAACGACAGCGTCAGGGGCGGGCGTGACTCGATCGCGTGTTCGTCTGCGAGGTTCACCCGGGCGAGCGCCGAAGTCACCAGCGAGTCGAAGCGCGCCGCCTCGCGGCCCAGATTTCGCGGCCCGAACAGGACTTCTTCACGCACGGTTGCGGCAAACAGCATCTGTGACGGGTTCTGGAAGACGTATCCGAAGATCGTCGCCAGGTCGGCCACGCCGCGGCCGACCGTAGGAGATCCATCGACCAGCACTGTCCCGGCGCTCGGGTGGACGAGACCAATGGCAGACTTGAAGAGGGTGGTCTTGCCCGACCCGTTCGGGCCCAGCACGGCCACGATCTGGTCTCGGCCCAGGGCGGCGCTGATGCCGTGGAGGACCTCCCGGTCGTCGTATCCCGCGTTCACGCCACGCCACTCCAGGCGCGGTGGCCCCTCGCCGCCATCGGCCGGCGGGCGGATCGGTCGGTCGGCGGCAGCCACCTCTCCCGCCCGCACCCGTGTCAGCATGACGTCAAACGGCACCTTTACACGAGTCGGGTCGGCGATCTTGAGGAAGCCTTCCAACGGGCCGAGGTAGCGCGTTGCGCCGTCCTCGAGGTAGAGCACACGATCCGGGCGCGCGTCGAGTACGTCCTCGATCCTGTGCTCGACGATGACCACTGCCGTCCCTGCATCGGCGAGGCGTCGCACCAGGTCGAGGAGACGATGCGCCGCCAGGGGGTCGAGGTTGGCGAGCGGCTCGTCCAGGACGAGGAGGCGTGGTCGAAGCATCAACGCCCCGGCTATCGCCAGCTGCTGGCTTTCGCCGCCGGATAGCTCGTCAGTGGTGCGCGTCAGCAGGTGCTCGATCCCAGCGGTTCCGGCCACCTCGAGCACTCGAGCGCGGATGTCGGCCGGTGGCATCCCCAGATTCTCGGGTCCGAAGGCGAGCTCCCCAACGATGGTCGATGCGACCAGCTGCTTGCGCGGGTCCTGGAGCACCGTGCCGATCACGGGGGCGAGGTCGCGGAGGCGCAGATCGATCGTCGATCTGCCGTTGACAAGGACGCGACCACTCATCTCGCCGCGGTATGAGTGCGGAATGAGGCCGTTGATGGCGCGGATCAGGGTCGATTTCCCGCAGCCGGAAGGCCCGGCCACCAGCAGCACCTCGCCAGGGTCGACCCGCATTGAGAGGTCGCGGATCGCCGGTTCTGTAGCACGGCGGTAGCGGAAGGTGAGCGAGTCGATCTCCAGCAGTGGGCCGGAGGACATCGGCTCAGGCCAACTCGAGGCGGACCGGCGTGTCGAGCAGCAGGGCGAACCGATCCGCCGCGGAGCCCTGGTTGATGGCCAGCGCCGGCCCGGCGTAATCGGCGTCTTCGAAGAGAAGCGCGGCGCCGATCGGTACCTCGCCGAAGGTCGCTGCCCAGGGGATGGTGAAGCGCTCCGCCGGGCGACCGTGCCGATCCGGCAGCACCAGGTCGAAGGCAAGGCCCAGGCGAGCGCCGCCGGCCAGGTTCGTCAGGTCCGCGGTCTCCCCGGCCAGGCGGCAGTTGCCAAAGGCATCGATGAACAGGATGGCGGTATCCAGTCCACCGTCGCGCAGGGTCGCGCCGGGCAGGACCAGTTCGACCAGCTCGTCGCGGCGCAGGACCGGCCCAACTTGAGCAAACGGCGTGCCGTTGGCCAGGTGCGCGGCCACCGGGGAGAAGATGTCGCGGCCGTGGAAGGTGTGCGACACGCTCGGCAGCCACAGGCTGCGGTTCTCGAGTGCGCGCGCCTCCACCAGGCCGCCGAGTTTTTCGGCGGCGGGCAGCAGCAGCCCGTTGTTGGGGCCGACCAGCATGTCGCCCCGACCGCTGCGCAGGGCTATCGGGCGCCGCGCGGTTCCGACCCCAGGGTCCACCACGGCCACGTGCACCCCCACCGGGAAGTAGGGCACGCTGCGCGCGAGCAGGAAGGCCCCATCACGTACCGCGAACTGCCGCACGGCGTGGGTGATGTCCACCAGTCGCGCGTCGGGGGCGATACCCAGCATCACGCCGCGGCAGACCGCCGGAGCGCTGGCGGTGACGCCGAAATCGGTCAGGAAGGAGATGAAGGGCCGGTCGGTCATGGCGCGCATCCTACCCAAGCCCGCCGATCTCAGCGAAGCTGCACCGTCTCGAGGTAGGTCGGCAGGTGCGCGTCGAGCCCGAAGTCGGCGCGGATTCGCGCGGCGAAGGCTTCGGCGGCATCGGGGTCGCCATGGACCACGAAGACGCGCTTCGGGTTGCCGTCGCCGCCGCTGGTGCCGCCGGCGTGCGCGAAGTTTCCCAGCCAGTCATCGAGCTCGTGCTCGTCGGCGTGCGCCGAAAAGCCGGAGATCACGCGCACACGACACCGGATTGGGTACTCGTCGCCGTCGATCTTGGCCACCTTGGCCCCCGACTGGATGTGGCGCCCGAGCGTCCCCTCTCCCTGGTAACCGATGAACAGCAGGGTGCAGGCAGGATCGGGGAGGAAATCCTTGAGGTGGTGCATGATCCGCCCGCCCGTGAGCATCCCCGAGCTGGCGACCAGCATCAGCGGGCGCGGCTGCGAGCGGATCCCCTTCGATTGATCGACCTCGGTGGTATAGGTCTCTCCCGGGTAGGCGAGCGGCGATTCTCCTGACCGCAGCAGGGCGGCCGTCTCCTCGTCATAGACCTCCGGATGACGGAGGTAGACATCGCTGGCCCGGCTGGCCATGGGTGAATCGAGGTAGAGCGGCAGGCGCGGGATCCGCTTGTCGCGATACAGCTCATCGAGCACCCAGACCAGCTCCTGGGTGCGACCGACCGCGAAGCTCGGCACCAGCAGCACGCCGCGGTCCGAGGCCACCTCGTTGATCGCCACTGCCAGCTCTTCGATGGCCTGCTCGTGCGGAGCGTGCTCGCGGTTGCCATACGTGGACTCGACCAGCACGAAGTCGGCGTGGCTGATCGGGGTCGGGTCGCGCAGGATGGGAGTGTCACAGCGCCCAAGGTCGCCGGAGAAGACGATGGTCGTCGCCGCCGCTCCATCTGTCACCTGCAGCTCGATGATCGCCGAGCCTAGGATGTGCCCGGCGTCGCGGAAGGTGGCCGTGATCCCGTCGAGCACTGCCAGTTCGATGTCGTATGCCAGGGGGCGGAATTGCTGGATCGTCTGCTCGACATCGGC
>JAYUGK010000290.1:0-3445 GCA_043738415.1 Chloroflexota bacterium
GGCGGTTGGCTCGTCGCGCTTCGGCGACATCGCCTCCGAGCACGGGCGAATGGAGATAGGCTGGACCTGGATCGCGCCCTCGCACCAGCGCACCGTGGCCAACACGGAGGCGAAGCTTCTCCAACTCTCCTACGCCTTCGACGAGCTCGGCGCCACCCGCGTCGCCCTCAAGACCGACGGCCGCAACCTGCGCTCGCAGGCGGCCATCGAGCGGCTTGGCGCAATTCGGGAGGGCACGCTGCGGCGGCACTTGCGCATGCCGGACGGTTTCATCCGCGACACGGTCTACTTCTCGATCCTCGCCGAGGAGTGGCCCGTCGTGAAGGCGGGCCTCGAGGAGCGGCTCCTGCGCTCGTGAACTATCGGGCGCCGCCGAGCCATTCGCTCGTGGGGTCGTAGTCCGGGTCCAGCGGCTCCTCGGCCGGGCGCTGGTCCTCGGGGACGTGGCGCAGGTTGACCCGCACCCGGTACCACAGGCTCGTACGGCCGCGCATGCCGTCAACCAGCAGATCGTCCTCCGCGAGGTGGTTCGCCGCCTCCGGGTGACGATCCTTCCAGCGTTCGAAGCCGGCCAGCGCGTCCTCCTTCGCTTTCGCCTGCGAGATGACGATCAACGGATGGGTCGAGCGGCGGCGCCCGGTCGGGGCGATCGTGCCATCCGCCCGACGCGTAGAAGCGGACGCCCAGGCCGGCGAAACCGAGCCGATGCGACCGCGTGGCGCTGATGGATCCGCGGGTGGACGCGAGTCGGCCATGCCCCGCTTTGAAGGCTGGACGCGCGGTGGCTCTCCGGGCTGCTTGGCGTAGTGCGGGGGCCACGGCGCGTCGCCAACCCCGGAGGCCTCGTCTCGTGCGGACAGCTCGAGGAGCGCTGCCAGCGACCCGACGGCCCGGTCGATGCCAGCTCCCACGTCGCCGAGGCGGGCGTATCGGTCCAGCATGGAAACCATGGTGAAATCGCCGAGCTCGGCATCGGGCACTTCCGACCAGCTCAGCGGCGCCGAGACGCGGGCATCCGGCACCGGGCGGACCGAGTAGGCAGAGGCCACGGTCTTGTCCTTGGCGTTCTGGTTGTAGTCGATGAAGACCCCGTGGCGCTCCTCCTTCCACCACTTGCTGGTGGCCAGATCAGGTGCCCGGCGCTCCACCTCGCGAGCCAAGGCTAGGGCCGCGCGCCGAACTTCGGAGAATCCCCAATCAAGCGAAATCCGCGCGTAGACGTGGATCCCACGCGAGCCGGAGGTCTTCGGCCAGCCAGTCAGCCCGTGGTCGACCAGGACGTCCCGGACGACAAGGGCAACCAACCGGACATCGCTCCACGGGACGCCAGGGCCGGGATCCAGGTCGACCCGCAGCTCATCGGGGTGCTCCAGGTCATCATCGCGGACCGCGTGCGGATTGAGGTCAACGCAGCCCAGGTTCGCGACCCACGCCAGCGCGGCGGCGTTCGAAACCACCACTTCATCGGCGGTGCGGCCGGACGGAAACGACAGCTCGACCGTGCGCACGAAGGGCGGCAGGGAGGCGGGGGCGCGCTTCTGGAAGAAGTACTCACCGGCGGCGCCGTTGGGGAAGCGCTTGAGCGCCATCGGTCGGTCGCGCACCCCGCGCAGCGCCCCATCGGCGACCGCCAGGTAGTAGCGCACCAGGTCGAGCTTGGTCAGGCCCGCGGTGGGGAAGAAGAGCTTGCCCGGGTTGCTGATCGGGACGGAAACACCATCGACCTCCAGCAGGACCGATTCGCCAGCCATGGCAACAGGGTAGCCTCTCATCCGCATGATCGACCGATGGCAGCGGCTCCTGGCAGCGGCGGACCGATGGATCGGTCGGCGGCGCCTGACGCGCGTGACGCGCCTCGCGCTGGTCGGCTTCGGAGAGCACCAGGGCCCCCAGGTCGCCGGCAGCATGGCCTACTTCGCGATGCTGGCCCTCTTCCAGCTGGTGGTGCTCGGAGTTGTCGTCTTCAGCCTGCTGATCGGGGAAGGGGATGCGCGGCGGGTGGTGATCGATCGGCTGCAGACGGCGCTGCCGCTCCAGGCCGGCACGATCGACCAGGTGGTCGACAGCATCATTGCCACGCGCGGTGGCATCACCGTGATCAGCGTCGCGATCCTGGCCTGGGGCGGGCTCGGCTTCTTCGACGCCCTCTCCGTCGGGGTTGGCCGCGCATTTGCCGCGCCGAGCCGCCGTCCCTTCTGGCAAGAGAAGCTGATCGTGCTTCTGCTGATGGTGTCAGCCGGGCTCCTGGCGATCGTGGCGCTGCTGATCGGGCTGGCGGCAGGGATTGCGGCCCGATTCGCGGAGCGGCTGCCCGGCGCTGCGACCAACGGGCCGCTGGCGATCGACCTGATCGGACTGACACTGCCGATTCTGCTCGTCCTGGTCGCCCTTTTGGTGGTCTATCGACTGGTGCCGAACCGGCGTGTGCGGATGCGCCAGGCCTGGCCGGGTGCCCTGCTGGCGACCGTGCTGTGGACCGCGTTGCGGGTCTCGTTCACCTGGTATGCCACCTCGGTGGCGCGCTACGAGAGCTTCTTTGGCCCCATCTCCACCGCCATCACCCTGCTCGTCTTCCTCTACTTTTCGAGTGCCGTGGTGCTGCTGGGAGCCGAGGTCTCGCGAGCCGTCCTGCTCGACGACGAGGCGGTCGCCCGGGGTGCGGCTGAACCAGTGGATAGTGCGGTGTAGTACATTTCGCCCACATCGCTACCCGGGCCGGCCCGGGTAGCATGCCGTGGCACCACGTAACGGGGCATCTGGGCAAATGCATAGCTCACGGACCGTCGTATGAGGCGACGATCTCATTCGGCCATCGCGCTTGTAGCCCTGCTGATGGTCGGAGCGAGCATCGTCTCCCCCTCTCCCCGCGACCTCGCCCAGGCCGCGGACCCGCTCGCTGAAGCGAAAGCTGAGCAGCAGGCGCTCGAGCGCACCTTGAGCGCGCAGCGCGCTGCCCTCGATCAGCTCAAGGCGACCTCGGCTGCCCTGGGCGTCCAGCTGGACCTGGCGGAGGCCGAGCTCACCTCGGTCACGGCCGAGTACGACCGCGTCAGCGGCCTGCTGGTGGAGGTACAGGGCCAGGTCGCGAAGATCACGGCCCACCTGGCCGACCTGCGCACGCAGATCGACGAACTCGATCGGCAGCTCAACGCGATCGCCGTCCAGATCAGACTCGAGACCGATGCGCTGCGCGAGCGCGAGCTCCTCCTCCAGGACCATCTGCGAGCGGCCTATGAGCGCAGCCGGACCTCGCTGCTGGAACTCATCATCTCCGCCCCGACCCTGGATGCAGCCACCAACCAGGTGGGCTACCTGATCACCGTCTCGGACCAGGACCGCCAGCTGGCCGAGGAGATCAGCTCCCTGCGGGCCAGCCTGAAGACCAGGCAGGAGACGCTCCGCGACGGGCGGCGCACGCTCGGCCAGGCTCGCGACGAGGCGGACG
>JAYUGK010000291.1:0-3425 GCA_043738415.1 Chloroflexota bacterium
CGGCTGGCCCGGTTCGGGCCGATCAGCATCGGCCGCGCGATAGCATCTGGCCAATGAGCGCTCCCGACGTCGCAGTCATCGGCGGAGGCGTCGTCGGCACGGCGGCCGCCGCGATCCTGGCCGGCGAAGGGGCCCGCGTCGTCCTGTATGAGCGCGAGGCGATCGCCGCAGGTGCATCGGGACGTAATTCCGGCTCGGTGCAGCACCCGTTTGACCCACCGCTGGTCGCCCTGTACGAGGGGACCGTCGCAGTGTACCGGGAGCTCGGCGCGGAGCTCCCCGAGGCCGGCTTTGTGCTGGCCGACGAGCCGTCAGGCGTGATGCTCCTCTCGCGCCGCATGGCCGTGGTAACCCTGCTCGCCCAGCAGGTGCAGGCCGCGTACCCGTACCTGGACGCGACGGTGCTCCAGGGAGATGAGCTGCTCGCGATGGAGCCGGCGTTGGCGCCCGACTTGATCGCGTGCCGGATTTCGGCCGGCTACCCGATCGTGCCTTCGGCACCGACGTACGCCCTGGCCACCCTCGCCGAGCGCCGTGGTGCGACCATCCGCCAGGGTCGTCCCGCCATCCCCGCGATCGAAGGGGGAGCGTGCGTCGGGGTGCGCGTGGCCGGCCAGATCGAGCGTGCCGATGCGGTGATCGTGGCTGGCGGACCGTGGACCTCGGAGATCATCGACCCAAGCGGGCGCTGGCGACCGATCCGGCCGGTGTGGGGGGTGGTGGTCGAGACCCTCATGACAGCCCCACCTTCTCACGTGCTCGAAGAGGCGGAGATGGACGAGGCGCTCGGGGCCGGCCACCTCCTGCCCGAGGCGGGACAGGCAACCGAGGACGCAGCGGTCACCCCGCGGTTCAGCCTCATGACGGCGGCCGGCAGGTCGGTCGCGGGATCCACCTTCCTCGACGCCGAGCCGGACCTGGCGCCCTGGGTCGAGCGGATCCTCCAGCGAGGGTCGCGCTACGTTCCAGCGCTCCGCGAGGCGCCGATCCGCGAAGTCCGCGCGTGTGCCAGGCCTGCGGCAGCCGATGGACGGCCGCTCATCGGTGCCGTTCCCGGCGTCGATCGCCTGTTCGTATGCGCGGGACATGGTCCATGGGGCATCTCGACAGGTCCGGGCTCGGCCCGCCTCGTCAGCGACCTGGTCCTTGGGCGGCGGGCCGACATCCCCGCGGCCTTCGATCCCGGGCGGTTCGGGAGCCCCGACCAGGGCACGGCTTCGTAGCGAGGGCTCTCCCTCCGGTCAGCTTCCGCTGAATTCGTTGCGAACGGGGCGCGCCCGCGCCTCTGAACCTGTCGGGCTTCGCAGCGAGGCGCGTACCGCGTATGCTCCGCCCTAAATCAACCAGGAGGCGCCCGTGGCCCACGACGAGAAGCTCGACCTGCTGCACCAGATCCCGCTCTTTGCCGGGCTCGACCGGCACAAAATCGAGCGGCTGGGACAGCTCGCCGAGGAGGTGGACGTGCCGGCCGGGAAGGTGCTGATCCGCGAGGGCGACGACGGCGGCGATCTAATGGTGCTGGTGTCGGGAGCGGTCTCAGTCGAGCGCAACGGCACGCGCATCACCACGCTGGGCCCCGGCGACTTCTTCGGGGAGATCGCCCTGATCGACGGGGGGGCGCGGACGGCCACCATCACGACCGAGGAGCCGAGCCGGCTGATCGTGTTGGGGCATCGCGAATTTCATGCCGTGATGGATGAAATCCCCCAGGTTGCCGGTCAGATCCTGGCGACACTGGCACACCGCATCCGCAGCCTGGACGAACGGGCAGGCCACTAGCCCCGGGCTTTTCGTGGCCGCCGGCGAAGGATTCGGGCCGCGCTAGAATGCGGCTGCTCTCCGAGCGGGAGTAGCTCAGTTGGCAGAGCGCCACCTTCCCAAGGTGGATGTCGCGAGTTCGAGTCTCGTCTCCCGCTCCACGCTCATCTCGCCGCAGGCGACCTCGAAGCCTGCCGATGGCGGCACGTCAGGCGCCTGGAGTTCCGGCCACGCCCGCGTGATATGGGCGCTAGGCTGAGACCGCCGTGACCACCGACCTCCGGCCAGCCCGATCCTCCTGCGGCCGGGCGACACCCCAGGCGCCATGACGCGCCAGCGGCACTCCTGGTGGCCCTAGCAGTCGTCACGGTGCTGGCCGCCGGGCTGCTGGGATGGCGCTGGGCTACAGGGGCAACTCCATCGGCCGCGCAGCCAAGCCTGGGGTTCACGCCCTCCATTGGTTCAACGCCGAGCCCGACCCCCAGCCCGAGCCCGACCCCTGTCTTCATCCCGCTCGTCCCGGTGACCGGCGCCTGGTCGACCACGACGTCGATCTCAACGGCCGAATTGGCGGCCGCGCTGGCGGGTGACGGTCCGTCGCCACCGACGGTGGTGATCGCCGCGGCCGACCTCGCCCCGCTAACCGCCCACCTCGGCGTCCTGCCCGGCGCAAACGTGCGGACCATGGACGCCGCAGGAGTGCGGGCCGCGATCCTGGCGGCGCCCGAGATTCTGGGCATCCTGCGGGCCGAGGAGATCGGCCTCGGCATGCGAGCCCTGGGCGTGGACGGCGTCAGCCTCTTCGGCGAGCAGCGCACAGCGGACCTGGCGAAGTGGCCACTTCTGGTGGGCGAGCCTGCGGACGCGGCGCCCTCCACCTTTGATCCCGGGGCGGTCTGGACGCTGGCGGCAGGCGGCGACGTGATGCTTGACCGCACCGTCTACCTGCGGGCCGTCCGGGACGGCCTTGGGCCGAACTACCCGTGGGACGGAGGCTTCGCGCGGATCACCGGTCGGATCTGCTGCGGGGCTCCCGGAATGCGGCTGGTGGTAGGGGAACCGATGGGTCCGCCGGGCGCCCTGCGTCAGCTCTTGAGCGGTGCCGATATCACCGTGGTCAACCTCGAGGGACCTGCCCCCGACGAGCACAGCTACCACGGCGACGGCTACATCTTCACCATGGATCCGGCTCTGCTCATCGGCCTGCATGACGCCGGCGTCGATGCGGTGTCGCTCGCCAACAACCACATCATCAATGGCGGGCCGACTGGGGTGCTCGACACCATTCATAACCTCGAGACGGTCGGGATAGCCCACTTCGGCGCCGGCGCAGACCTGCCGGCCGCCCGCCAACCAACCTGGCTGACGGTTCACGGCCTGCGAATCGCCATCCTTGGCTACAACGCCATTCGGCCCGACCTTGGAGCGACCGATGCGCGAGCCGGCGCGGCACCACTGGACCTGGTTGTGGCGAGAGCGGACATTGCCGCGGCTCGCGCCGCCGGCGCCGACCTGGTGGTGGTCATGCCGCACTGGGGCGCCGAATACACCGACGTCATTACGGACAAACAACGAACCGCGGCGGACGGGCTGGTGGCCGCCGGCGCCGACCTGGTGCTGGGGAGCCACTCCCACTGGGCCGGCCCGATCGGCATGGTCGGCGACCA
>JAYUGK010000292.1:0-3411 GCA_043738415.1 Chloroflexota bacterium
CGGACCCGGCACGCACCAGGAGGGAGTCCGCGTGCCCGTGATAGCCGCCCGCCATCTTGATGATCCGATCTCGGCCGGTGAACGCCCGCGCCAGCCGCACGGCGGACATGGCCGCCTCGGTGCCGCTGTTCACGAAGCGCAACTGCTCGATCGACGGCATGGCCGCCACCATCTCCTCGGCCAGAGCGACCTCGCCGGGGCTCGGCGCCCCGAAAGAGGTGCCGCGCGCCGCCGCCGCCGTGACCGCCGCGATGACCGAGGGGTGGGCGTGCCCCAGGATCATCGGCCCCCAGGAGCCGATGTCGTCGATGAGCTGGTTGCCGTCCGCGTCCCACAGGTGCGCGCCGGATGCACGCTCGATCACCCGTGGAATGCCGCCCACCGCGCGGAAGGCACGCACCGGGGAGTTGACGCCACCCGGGAAGAGCCGCTCGGCGCGAGCCATCAGCTCAGCGGAACGGGAGGTGGAAGCGACCACGCTCATGCGGCAGCTCCCGACAGGTGCCGGAGAATCTCGCCGAGGGGCCGGTGGATGCCGGTGATGATCGGCGTATCGCGCACCGTGGAGCGGCGGCTCTCCGTCTCGCGCAGCTCGCGGACCAGGTCCTGGAAGGCGACCAGGTCATCGGTCTCGTAGGCCACGATGAACTCCTGGTCGTCGAGGCCAAACGAGTAGGCCAGCAGCTGGCGCACCTGTGGATACCGATGACCGACGCGCATGTGGCCCTTCATAACCTCCTGCCGCTCCTCGGCCGGAGTCAGGTACCACTCCACGCTCTTCGCGAACGGGTAGACCACCAGGTACCGGGACCGCTCACCCGAGAACAGGCTCTGCTCCTGGCTGCTCGGTCGCTTCACGTACTGGCTCGGCCGCGTCAGCCCGATCATCGAGATGGCAGGGGTCAGCCAGCGACCGATGCCGCTGGCCAGCAGATCAGCGGCTGTCTCCTCGATCTCCTCGATCCGCTCGGCCATCCTCCACAGCAGCAGGTCTCCCTCCGCCCGCAATCCGATGGTCGAGTACGCGTGCTGCATCAGGCGAGCCGCCGAGCGTTCGGCGGCCGCGGAGAAGGCAGCGGTCTCCGCCTCACGCTCGGCTGCCGGCAGGCGTCGCCACGCCGGATCCAGGCGCAGCAGCCAGGCGTGGACGAAACGCTCGTCGCTCAAGGCGCCGTCTCCTCGCGGAGCCAGCCGGCCGCCTCGATGGCGAAGTAGGTGACGATGATGTCGGCGCCCGCACGCGCGATGGCCACCAGGCTCTCCAGCGCGACAGCCCGGCGATCAAGCCATCCATTGGCGGCCGCGGCGCAGATGGCGGCGTACTCCCCGCTCACCTGGTAAGCGGCGATCGGCACGTCGGTGCGCGCACGGGCGGCGGCCACCAGGTCGAGCGACGGCAGCGCCGGCTTGATCATGACCATGTCCGCCCCTTCGGCCAGGTCGGCGTCGATCTCGCGGCGCGCCTCCCGCCCGTTGGCTGGGTCCATCTGGTAGCTCCGCCGGTCGCCGAAGGCGGGAGCGGAGTCGGCGGCCTCGCGGAACGGACCGTAGAAGGCCGACGCATGCTTGGCCGCATAGGCCAGGATCGCCGTCTGGCCGTGACCCGCTTCATCGAGCGCGGCGCGGATGGCCGCGACCTGGCCGTCCATCATGGCGCTGGGCGCCACGATATCGGCGCCTGCCTCCGCCAGCGAGACGGCGGTCCGCGCCAGCAGCTCCAGCGACGCGTCGTTGTCGATGGTGGCGTCCTCGCCGCTCCCGGCCAGGATCCCGCAGTGGCCATGGCTGGTGTACTCGCACAGGCAGACGTCGGCGATGATCACCAGCCCCGGGTCGGCTGCCCTCAGCGCGCGGATCCCCTCCTGCACAATCCCATCAGCGGCCCAGGCGCCCGAGCCGATGGCGTCCTTGGCGGACGGCAGACCGAACAGCAGCACCGCCCTGACGCCGGCGGCCCGTAGCCGGCTCGCCTCCTCGGGGAGTGCCGCCAGTCCCAGGCGATCCTGTCCTGGCATGGCCTCGATCGGCTCACGACCAGTGGCGCCCGCCTGGATGAAGAGCGGCTGAACGAGCATGGCGGGGTGCAGACGGGTCTCCCGCACGAGACCACGCAGGGCCGGCGTGCGCCGCAGCCGCCGCCCGCGCAATGCAATCTCCAGCGCGCTACCGCTATCGAGGGTGAGGCTCATGCGATCTCCTTGCCGAGATGGGTACGAATGGCCTCCGCCAGGGCAGCGACGGTGTGTTGGCCGGCAATCACCGGCACGGCAAAGCCAGCCCGGCGCGCCACCCTGGCGGTCACCGGACCGATGCAGTACGCCGGCAGGGCGGTCGCCCGGAGAGCCTCCGGCGGCGAGAGGAGGGCATGCAGTCCACGAACCGTTGAGCCGCTGGTGAAGGTCACCCCGTCGAGCGGCTGCGCCAGTGCCGCGTGAATACGGTCACGCGACCCGGCTGGCCCCTCCACCGTCCGGTAGGCGACCACCTCCTCGACCAGTGCCCCGCGCTCGAGCAGAGCGTCGCGCAGGTCGCGCGTGGCCGCGTCGCCGCGCGCCAGCACCAAACGCCTGCCTGCCACGTCGCCAAGCCCCTCGGCGATCGCAACGGTGAGGAAGCGGGAGGGCACGTGGTCGACCTGGAGGCCTCCCTTCCGCAACGCCCCCGCGGTCGCGGGGCCGACGGCCGCCAGGCGGACGCCTTCCGGCACAGAGCGGCCAAGCGCCACCAGGCGTTCCAGCAATGCGGCCGCTCCGTTGACGCTGGTGATGACCAGCCAGGCGGCGCCGTCCAGAGATCGGATCGCGTCGTCGAGCGCGCCACCCGGTGGAGCGGGGGCAATCTCCACCGTCGGCACGCTGATCGCATCGATGCCGCGCTCCGCGAGCAACGAGACCAGCTCGGCCGCCTGCGGGGCGGGCCGCGTCACCAGCAGGGTGGTCACGCGGTCGCCTCCCTGATCCGCGCCGCTGCCTCTGCGACGACCTCTGCAGGGCGGTCCGCCGGGCCCGTGATGTCCACGCGCGTGAACGCATGGCGACCCTCATATGCCGCGCGCAGGCGAAGCTGGCCGTCCAGCACCTCGGCGAGCGCACCGAGCGGCGCCAGGCAGCCGCCGCCGAGCGCCCGCAGCAGGGCGCGCTCCGTCTGAACCGCCAGCCTGGTCGGCGCATGATCGAGCGGAGCCAGCAGCGCGACGTCTTCGGCTCGGACCTGGAGCGCAAGTGCCCCCTGGCCGGGCGCCGGAAGCATGACCTCCAGCGACAGTCGATCTTCCTCGCTGACCAGTACTCCCAGCCGGTCGAGACCCGCCGCAGCCAGGAGGAGGGCGTCGTATTCGCCGGCCTCGAGACGCCGCAACCGGGTGTCCACGTTCCCGCGGATGGGATGCGCCACGACGTCCACCCTGGCCGC
>JAYUGK010000293.1:0-9591 GCA_043738415.1 Chloroflexota bacterium
GCGGCACGGCACAGCGCTTCGAGCTCCTGTGCCTCGAAATCGGGCTCCGCCACGGCGGCGAGCGTGTCGCGAGCGCGAGCCAGCGCCTCGCTCGTCTCGACCGCTGAGCGCCCTTTGGCCAGCAGCAGTTCGGGATCGTAGAGGGCTGCCACCTGCGCATCGGTCTCGGTCAGGAAGGCGGCCAGCTCGGTGGCGTCGCCCAGGCGCACCAGCCGCTCCTTGAGCAGGGGCGCGAGGCGCATCAGCAGGCCATCGTCGAGGGTTGCCTGTATGAAGGGCCGCAGACGGAGCGCCAGCTGCGCATCGGTCAGGGCGCGGATGTAGACCCCGTTGAGGTGGTCGAGCCGATCCTTGTCGAAGATTGCTCCCGCCTTGTGCACGTGGGTGATGTCGAAGCGGTCCGCGAGCTCGCCTATGGTGAAGATCTCTTCCTCGGTGCCCGGCGACCAACCGAGGAAGGCGAGGAAGTTGACCATCGCCTCCGGCAGGTAGCCCTGCTCTCGGTAGGCGGTCATGGCGGTCTGGCTCTTGCGCTTGCTCATCTTCGAGCGGTCGGGGTTGAGGATCAGCGGGATGTGCCCGAAGAGCGGCTCCCGGTAGCCCAGTGCCCGGATCAGGGCGATGTGCTTGGGGGTGTTGGAGAGGTGGTCCTCCCCGCGCACCACGTGCGTGATCCCCATCGCCTCGTCATCGACCACCACGACGAAGTGGTAGAGCGGCATCCCGTCGCCGCGCACGATCACGAAGTCGCCGAGCAGCGCATTGTCGAACGTCACCTCGCCGCGGATCAGGTCGTCAAAGGTGATCTGCTCCGGCGGGACGCGGAAACGCAGCACGGGGCGGCGGCCATCGGCGGCGAACGCGGCGCGATCGGCATCGGTGAGGCGCAGGCAGCGACCGTTGTAACGCGGTGCCTGGTGGTCGCGCTCCTGCTCATGGCGAACCGCGTCGAGCTCTTCGGGGGTGCACCAGCAGTGGTAGGCGCTGCCGGCCACCAGCAGCCGATCGGCCTCGCAGCCGTACAGCTCCATGCGCTGGCTCTGGCGGTACGGGGCATGGGGACCGATATCCTCGCCGCCGGCCACCTGCGGCCCTTCGTCCCAGGTCAGGCCCAGCCAGTGCAGGTTGTCGATGATGTCCTGCTCCCATTCGGTCGTCCCGCGCAGGGCATCGGTGTCCTCCACCCGCAGCACGAAGGTGCCTCCGGTGTGGCGCGCCAGCAGGAAGTTGTAGAGGCTCGTCCGCGCGGTGCCGATGTGCAGCGGGCCCGTGGGGCTGGGCGCCATGCGGACGCGGACGGGAGGCTCAGGCGGGGTGGTCATCGGTTGGCCGATGGTAGCAGGGCGTATCCTGCTACCCCATGGCTCGACTTCGCCTCGACGATATTCTGCCGCTGCTCGAGGCGCCCTCCGCCGCGGCCCTGGCGGTCCACCGCCCCGACGGCAGCACCCACCTCTCTCCTGTCTGGTACCGATGGACCGGCGCCGCGTTCGAGGTGGTGATTGCGCCCGGCGACGGCAAGCTGAGACACCTGGAGAACGACCGCCGCGTATCCCTGCTCATCTTCGAGGCAGTCCCACCTTTCCGCGGGGTCGAGGTGCACGGGGTAGCGGAGATTCGAACCGACGGTGTCGGCGAGGCGCGATTGAGCATTGCCACGCGCTACCTGGGAGCCGCCGGTGGCCGGGCAGTCGCGGTGCGGCGTGGAGATCGAGGAGTGGTACTCTCGCTCCGGCCGGAAGAGCCGCGGGTCTGGGATCTGTCGGAGCTCGCCACGCCGCAATAGCGAGGGCTACCCGCCGAGGAGCTCCTGAACAACCGGCGCCAAAGCGTCGACCCAGCGCGCGTACTGCGCGCCGGACGGGTGCAGGCCGTCGACCGCCACCAGCGACAGGTCAGTGGCGGCACCCTGCGAGACCTCGAAGATGTCAGCCACGAACCGTACGCCACGCCCCCTGCAGGTAGCACCCAGGATCTCGTTGAAGCGGACGATCCCGGCCCGCTGCGCCGCGGACGACCCGAAGGCGGCGCCCTGCGGCGTGACGGTGTAGTCCGGGGTCGCCACGCACAGGACCCGGTCCGCGCCAGGCGAGGTGACCAAAGCATCCACGATGAGCTCCACGTTGGCCTGATAGGAGGTTTCGGAGACCCCCTGCACCACATCGTTGACGCCGATCAGCAGGGTCACGAACTCCGGCTGCAGTGGAGCCAACTGGGGCAGCTCCTCGACGATCAGGTCCGTGCTGGTATAGCCGTTGACGCCCAGGTTGCCCACGAGGCGGAGGTCAGGCAGCCGAGCCACCAACTGGCTCGGCCAGCTCTCCGCGGGACTGACCGAGGTGCCGATGGTGTACGAATCACCGAGCGCCACAAACCGCACTGGATCCTCCCCGGCCGAAGGCGTCGTGTCCGCAAGGCATCCGCTGATGCCGATGCTGAAGGCAGCCAGCGCCAGCCAGGCCTTCACCGCCCGAGGGTGGGGTTGCCCTTCGCCGTGTTGAGCTTGACCGCCTGCCGTACGAAGTCGCGCAGTGCATCGGCCGGGATCTCGTCAACCGCGCGCACTTTGATATGCCGCATCCGGTCGCCTTCGCCTTCGAGCACCTTTCCGGGATCCTCCATCTCGGCGCCCCGCCAAAAGCCGATGCTGACGTGCTCCTTGGAGGCCTTCATCCAGACCATCGGTCCATTCCATTCCCAGACCGGCTGCGCCCACTTGATGGTGGCTCCGGAATGGGGAGCCGCCTCCTTGACCAGCTCGCGGAGCCGCAGCATGGCCTCGGTGCGCCAGTCGTCGAAGGCGACGATGTATTCGTCGACCGTCTTTTGCCCCGTCATCGGTTCATGAGTCCTCGTACGTGTGCGCACAATGTACCCGTCTTCCTGACCGGGACTCTGCTGAACGTCGCCACCGTACGGTGACCTGCGTCAACGAGCAGAAAGACGAAACGCGGGACGCACCTCGCCGGAGACGGCACCCCGCGGATCGAGGACCGGCGGAGATGCGTACTCGGCCAGCCGCGCGAGCGCGGCGGCATCGAGGGCACCCAGTTGCCGGAGCGCCTCGCAACTCGCCACGTGGCGAGCTCGACGAGATCGGTCACCGTCTTCGATCTTGAGCGCAAGGCCCGCCGGTCCGCTCCCGGCGCCCCGCGAGCCGGCCAGCAGGCCGATCCCCTGCACGCCCTCGGCTCCCCACTTCGCAACAAGGCGCCCCGGCGCAGCCCGCATGAGCGCGGTGTCGAACTCGCGCCGCTCACCGGCAACCAGTTCGGGGTGCGCCATCATCGAGTCGCGGATGCGCCCGAGTGCGGCGCGCAACGCCGGGTCTTCCATCGCGGACGGATCGGCCAGCCTGGCAAAGGCCAGCGCCAGGGCACGCAGCGGGAGGGCGAAGGTGACCGCCCCGCAGCCATCGGTGCCGGTCGCGATCTCGGAGACCGGCGTGTCGCTGAGAGTTGAGATCGTTTGTAACGCCAGCTGCTGGACCGGATGATCGGGCTGCCAGTAGGTCTCGACCGGCCAGCCCGCCGCCTTCGCGTGCAGCGCCATCCCGGCGTGCTTGCCGGAGCAGTTATGGCGCAGCACGGTGGGGGGCTCGCCGTCGCGTAGCAGGCGCTCGGCGGTTTCGGCGTCGCTCGGGACCGCGGCTCCGCAGGCCAGCACGTCCCGCGGCAGCCCGCCGGCGCGCAGCATTGCCTGCACCGTGCGCACATGTCGGTCCTCTCCCGAGTGAGAGCCGGCCATGACCGCCAGCGCTTCGGTCGGGGAAGGCAGATCGTAGGAGTCGAAGCGGCCCGAGGCGACGAACGGCGCCAGCTGGAACGGCTTGGCCGCCGAGCGGATGAAAGTGAACTCGTCAGGGTCGCCGAATGACCAGAGCAACTCCCCGGACGTAGAAACGACCGCGATGGAGCCGCGATGTCGGGACTCAACGCGGCCGCCGCGGGTGACCTCGACGATCAGGCGGGCCACGCCCGCGCCGGACCTCCTGGGCTCAGGAGTTGCCGGTAGTGGTGGCGGCTCGCTCGGCCGGCGCGGCGTCGCGCTCCTTGGCGCCGAATGCGGTCGCCTGGGCGGCGGGCGCGGACGCGGCAGCCTTCGGGGTGGCCTCGGCCGGAGTGCTTGCCGGGCGGCCGCCTTCAGGGCTCATGATCACGCCGCCTTCGAAATGGGCGCCTTCGCGAACGACCAGAACCTGAGCCCTGACCTTGCCCTTGACGCGACCGGTGGAGCCGATCTCAAAGCGACCACCGCAATTGACGTCGCCTTCGTAGTCCCCGTTGATGATCACGTTGGCCGCGGTGATGATGCTGCGCACCTTCGCCTGCGGAGAGATGATCAGGGTGCCGGAGCATTCGATCTCGCCGTTCGCCTCGCCCTCGATCCGCAGGTCGCGGTCGCTCACGTACTTGCCGCTGAAGCGTGCATGCGGGTCGATGACACTCTCGTTGCTTGGATCCGACCGGCGATAGTCCATCGGGTTCGGAGTCATCTCGGCCTCGTTGGGAAAACTGTCCGGGTACAGGTTGCCGACAACATCTTCCCGCAGGCCGGAGTCGGGCTTGTTGTCTCGCTTCGTTCCGAAGACCACCACTGGCTCCTTCCTGCGTCGCGGACAGAAAACGCCGGCACATGGCGCGACGAATCAGTGCAGAGGGCGATAGCCTAGCAGCCCGCAGCGATTGTAGGTAGTGGGTAGTCCAATTCCTGCGGCGCAGCGCCTGGAGCCCACCGCGCGCCCGCGTAGAATCGGCCCCGATGGACCTCACCAAGCGCTACTCGAACCTGCATGTCTCGCGTCACCCGCTGGTCGCTCACAAGCTGACGCTGCTGCGCGACCAGACCACCGAGCCCAAGAAGTTTCGCGAGCTGGTGCGCGAGCTCTCGTGGCTGCTCGGCTACGAGGCCATGGCTGACCTCGCCACCCGGCCGATCACCGTCGAGACGCCACTCGAGCCGATGGCCGGCGCCGAGTTGGAGCCGAAGGTCGGGCTGATCCCGGTGCTGCGCGCCGGCCTGGGCATGGTGGAGGCCATGCTCGAGCTGATGCCCTCCGCCGAGGTCTGGCACATCGGCCTGTACCGCGACGAGCGCTCCCTGAAACCGGTCGAGTACTACAACAAGCTGCCCGATGCGGCCACCGTGCAGGTCTGCCTGATCCTGGATCCGATGCTGGCCACCGGTGGCTCATCGGCCGCCACGGTGGATATCCTCAAGCACTGGGGAGCGGCGCGGATCAAGCAGGTCTCGTTGATCGCCGCTCCTGAGGGTGTGGCCACCCTGTCGGCCGCCCATCCAGACGTCGACATCCACGTCGGAGCAGTGGACCGCGCGCTCAACGAGCGCGGATACATCGTGCCCGGGCTCGGGGACGCGGGTGACCGGCAGTTCGGCACGTTCGCTGGGCCGTCCTCGGAGCCGGGCCACGATCCGGCAGACGAGACCGCCGAGGTGGTGCGCCGCCTGCAGCGCAACCTGGCCGGGGAGTAGGCGCTCAGGCTCCGCTGCGCCGGCGAACTCGCTTGAATCACTGGCCGAGTCATACGACCGGCGGGGCATGCGGAGCGGCTCTTCCGCCGTCGAACGGCCTCCCAGGCGATTCACCAGACCGCCGAAGGCCACGAAAGCGCCGTTCGTCGGTCGTAAGCCCCCGCTGGTGATTGAAGGGCGCGCGGGCGGCGACGGCGCGCGGCCGGCAATCCTCCGGACAGCAAAATGTCCCGAAGGAACCGCCTCTGGTCCGTTGATGCGATCTCGGGTGCCGTTGGCTGCCCCTTCGGGACAACCAGAGAATAGGCGCGGCCTGACCCGGCAACAACCCCACTTATCCCCGACTTTTCGGCAGACCTGTTGACTTGTCCACAGCGGATCCCCGGCCAAGAAGGTACGCTGCCGCCATGGAGCGCCACCGGGTCCTGTTCGTATGCATCCACAACTCTGCCCGCTCACAGATGGCGGAAGGGATGCTGCGCT
The DNA here is from genome assembly GCA_043738415.1 of Chloroflexota bacterium. Classification (GTDB taxonomy): domain Bacteria; phylum Chloroflexota; class Limnocylindria; order QHBO01; family QHBO01; genus CF-167. Next base: position 5,977 of record JAYUGK010000293.1, read on the forward strand.
CCTGGGCTGGCGACCGCTTCGACGTGGCGAGTGCCGGCACCGAAGCCACCGGGGTGCGGCCGGAAGCGATCTCGGTGATGCACGAGTTGGGCATCGACATCAGCGAGCATCAGAGCAAGACGGTCGAGCGCTTCGTCGGCCAGGCCTGGGACTGGCTGATCCCCGTCTGCGAGGAGGCCTGCGAGGCCTGCCCCTACGTCCCCGGGGCGAAGAAGGTGCTGCGCTGGTCGTTCGACGATCCGGCGGCGGCAGGGGGCAGCGACGAGGAGCGAATGGCGGTCTTCCGGCGCGTCCGCGACGAGTTGGCCGGACAGGTTCGCCACTTCATCGTCTCGGGCTCCTGAGCGGTACACTCGCAGGCGATCATCCGTCGAGGAACCGATGCCCGACTCCCACGTCAAGGTCGCCGTCACCGGCGCGGCCGGCCAGATCGGCTACGCGCTGTTGTTCCGCATTGCATCGGGCCAGATGTTCGGGCCGCAGACCACCGTTGACCTGCAGCTGCTGGAGCTGGATGCGGCCCTGCCGGCGCTCGAGGGGGTCGCCATGGAGCTCGACGACTGCGCCTTCCCGCTCCTGCGTCGAATCGTGCGCACCTCCAGCGCGGACGAGGCGTTCAACGATGCCAACTGGGCCCTGCTGGTCGGCGCGGTGCCGCGCAAGGCCGGCATGGAGCGCAAGGATCTGCTCACCATCAACGGCGGGATCTTTACCGCGCAGGGCAGGGCCATCGGGCGCAACGCGGCGGCCGACGTGCGGGTCCTGGTGGTCGGCAACCCGTGCAACACCAACTGCCTGATCGCGGCAGCCAATGCTCCGCAGGTCCCGGCCGACCGTTGGTTCGCGATGACCATGCTCGACGAGAATCGCAGCCGCTCGGCGCTCGCACAGCGTGCGGGGGTTCCCGTTGAGCAGGTGCGGGATCTGGCGATCTGGGGCAACCACTCGAGTACCCAGTTCCCCGACTTCTACCACGCCACCATCGCCGGGCGACCCGCCAGCGAGGTGATCGGCGACGAGGTCTGGCTGCAGGGCGAGTTCATGTCCACGGTCCAGCAGCGGGGCGCCGCGATCATCGCTGCACGCGGACAGTCGAGCGCGGCCAGCGCCGCCAACGCAGTGGTCGAGACGGTACGAAACCTCACCCAGCCCCGCGGTGAGATCTTCAGCGCCGCCATCCCCGCGCCCGCGAGGGACGGCTACGGCGTGGCGGAGGGGCTGGTCTTCGGCTACCCGCTGCGTGCCGTCGCGCGGGGGCGCGTGGAGATCGAACCCGGAATCGCCCACAATCCGTGGGCGCAGGGCAAACTGGACGCGACGCAGGCGGAGCTGCGCGAGGAGCGCGACGCGGTGAAGGAGCTGATCTGATGGTGCACCAGGCGCCGACTGCCACTGACACGGCCACGCTGGCCGTCGACGGCCGCACGGTCGAGCTGCCGCTCGTTCGGGGGACCGATGGCGACCTGGGGATCGATATCGGTCAGCTGCGGGCGCAGACGGGCGTCGTGACGCTCGACAACGGCTTCGGCAACACCGGATCGTGCGCCAGCGCCATCACCTACCTCGATGGCGATGCCGGGATCCTGCGCTACCGCGGCTATCCGATCGAGCAGCTGGCCGCCAAGAGCACCTTCATCGAGGTGTCCTATCTGCTGATCTATGGTGACCTGCCCACACCGGCCGCGCTCGAGGCGTTCGTGGGCAGCATCACGCGGCACACCCTGATCCACGAGGAGATGCGCCGCTTCTTTGACAGCTTCCCGAAGAACGCGCACCCGATGGCGGTCATGTCGGCGGGCGCGAGCGCCCTGTCGACCTTCTACCAGGACAGCCACGATCCGTTCAACCCGGAGCACGTCGAGATCAGCATCCATCGGCTGCTGGCCAAGATGCCGACCATCGCGGCCTGGGCCTACAAGAAGAGCATCGGGCAGCCGTACGTCTACCCGACCAATGCGCTGAGCTACGCGGCGAACTTCCTGAACATGATGTTCAGCGTGCCGGCCGAGCCTTACGAGGTCGACCCGGTGGTCGCCGATGCGCTCGACCTGTTGCTGGTACTGCACGCCGACCACGAGCAGAACTGCTCCACCTCGACGGTGCGCATGGTCGGCTCCAGCCACGCCAACCTGTTCGCCTCGATCAGCGCCGGGATGGACGCCCTGTGGGGCCCGCTGCATGGCGGCGCGAACCAGGCAGTGGTGGAGATGCTGGACCAGATCGCGACGGATGGCGGCAACGTGGCCAAGTACGTGGCCATGGCCAAGGAGAAGGACGGCCACTTCCGGCTGATGGGCTTCGGCCACCGGGTGTATCGCAACTTCGACCCGCGGGCCAAGATCATCAAGGACGCCGCCGACCGGGTGCTGCAGGCCATGGGCCGCGACGATGCCCTCTTCGAGATCGCGCAACGGCTCGAGGAGGTGGCGCTGCACGACGACTACTTCATCGAGCGCAAGCTCTACCCCAACGTCGACTTCTACTCAGGGTTGATCTACCGGGCGATCGGCTTCCCGAACACCATGTTCACCGCCATGTTCGCGATCGGCCGCCTGCCAGGCTGGATCGCGCATTGGAAGGAGATGATCGAGGATCCCGCCACCAAGATCGGCCGTCCGCGGCAGGTCTACGTTGGGGCACCGGAGCGAGATTACCTGCCGATCGATCGGCGCCAGGGGTGAAGGTCGAGCCGAGTCGCACATCGGGCATAGCTGGGCGGCAATGCGACTGACCGTGCTGGGCCGCAGCCCGGCTCGCCCCAATCCCGGTGAGGCGTGCGCAGGCTATCTCGTCGAAGGCGGCGGCTCGCGGATCCTGATGGACGTGGGCCCCGGCGTGGTGGCCCAGCTGCTGCGGCGCAACACCCCCGACGAGCTCGACGCGGTAGTAATCAGCCACATGCACAGCGATCACTGCCTCGACCTGATCACCCTGCGCTACAGCTACCCGTGGATCGACGTCGCCAAGCACCGCCTCACGGTGATCGTGCCCCCCGGCAGCATCGGCCAGCTCTCCGAGCTCGCCCTAGGGGCAGGCTACGCGAACTTCTTCGACAAGAGCTTCATCTTCGTGGAGCACGACGGCAAGCAGCCGATCGAGATCGGCAACCTGCGCCTCGAGCCCGAAGAGACACAGCACTACGTGCGCACGTGGGGCTTCCGGGTGACAGCCCGCGGTGTCGACGAGGTCCCGATCAAGGTTCTCGCCTACTCAGCGGACAGCGGACCCTGCGACGCGCTGCCACGGATCGCCGACCAGGCCGATCTCTTCCTGTGCGAAGCGGCCCTGCGCTCGCTCAAGGAGGACGACCCAGAGCCGCAGAGCCGCGGCCATTTGCTGCCGTCGGAAGCCGCCGAGACGGCCCGCTCGGCCGGTGTCAAACGCATGCTGATGACGCACATTCCGATCACCGATGGCGGCGAGTGGGCTCTCGGCGAAGCCCGCGCGGTCTACGACGGATCGGTCGAGATCGCGGAGCCGATGCGCACCTACGAGGTCTGATCGGCCTCCGACGAGACCCGCGCCCCGGCGATATACCGGTCGGCAGACCAGGTCGCCAGCGCCCACAGGACCGACGTCGCGAGGGTGAATCCCGCCAGGGCGACGGCGACCACG
>JAYUGK010000294.1:0-9512 GCA_043738415.1 Chloroflexota bacterium
CGCCGTCGGCATCGAGGATTCGCTGCGGCCGGTCGGCCTCGCGGAGCGCTTCCGGGCGCAGGCCGCGGTGCGGGAAATCATGGACGCGGAAGCGCGACCCGTGTAGACATATGACAAGGAGGACTGGGCATGAAGCTCGAGATCAGCGGGTTCAGCCACGTGGCCATTCGGGTGACGGACTTGCAGCGGGCACGGCGCTTCTACGTCGAGCTCCTCGGTTTCCCAGTGGCGCTGGAAATCGAGGGTGTGGTGCTGGTGAAGGCGGGGAGCGCCGTCGTGGGGCTCCTCGCGGATGCGGCGGGGGCTCAGCCGGGTGACCGTTTCGATCCGTATCGTGTGGGGTTGGATCACATGTCGTTCGCGGTCGACTCGGTTGAGCAACTCGATCGCATCAAACGAGACCTCGACGCGGCGGGTGTGCCCAACGACGGCGTCCACGACGATCCCGAGCTCAACGCGAAGGCTCTCGTCTTCTACGATCCTGACGGCATTGCTCTCGAGCTCTACGTCATTCAGAAGTGAGAAGCGCGAGCCGTCACCTTCCAGGATGCATGGCTGACAGCCACGTTGAAGACCGCTGTGGTGCAACGCTGGGGGGCTGGTGTGCGCCACAGCACAAGCTACAGGCTCAACGCCGCGACAGCGCCCGCCGCCGCATGCAGGCAACCCGTGAGCCTGAACGGGCTGGTGAATAATGACGGGCGGGGGACGGGGTTAGAGGCAGCCTCATCGAGCATCGAGTGTGCTCGGGTGCCGACCGCAAAGGATCGTTCGAGTGCCTTCGGCGCTGACGCCATCCGCTGACCGATCGAGCGGCGCGTTACCATCCGCGCGGAGGGGTGGCAGAGTGGACGAATGCGGTGGTCTTGAAAACCGCTGAGGTGCAAGCCTCCGTGGGTTCGAATCCCACCCCCTCCGCCAACCTCGTGAGCACGGGCACAGATCCGGCGTTCGTGCAGGTTGCGCACGCATAAGGACCCCCCGGGGACTTTCGACCTATCGCCCTCGCCGAGTGTCGGCCATAGCCTGAGCACCTCATGTCATGCGAGGCCTGGTGCACTCGTTGAGCCACAACGCCCTGCGGCGCGCCCGCCGCCGTCCGATCCTGTACATGCTGGTGTACGGCGCCTTCCTGGTGCTGATCGCCATCACTGCCACGACCCAGGCGTTCATCACCTCTGCGCACGTCTCCGCCTCGGTGATGAGCGCGACGATCGCCACCGATCGGTCGATCGTGGGCGCCTTCGTGCAGGCCAACCTCGTCGTGGGCGATCTCCACCCCTCCACCGCCGAGACGACCCGCTCGCGCGAGCTGCAGGCCGGATTGGCCGCCTTGCTGCCGCCAAGCGAGCTTGAGGGGAGTCGGGTGCTGCGGGTGGAGGTTCGCTCGCCAGATGGCCTCGTCCTGCTCTCGGATGCGGCCGAGCGACGCGGCGTGAGCGTGCCGATCCGGGGTCAGTTCCGCAAGGCGGCAGACGGCACGCCATCCGCCGAGCTGGTGGCCAGCAGCGCAGTCAAACCATCCTTCGGCGCGTTCGACGCCGGCGGGACGGTGGTTGAAGAGTACCTGCCCATCATCTCGAACGGCGAGGTGCTGGCAGTGGTCGGCATCGTTCGCAACGCCGAACCGCTGCTGGCACGCATCGAGGCCACGCGCCGCGACGTGGTGGTGCTGACCCTGGTGGCCGCGCTCGTCGTCTCGCTCCTTCTCTTTTTCGTATTCCGCAGTGCGCAGAACCGCCTGACGCGGCAGACGATTCAGTTGATCGAGGCTGCGAGCAGCGACGCGCTGACCGGCCTGCTGAACCACGGATCGGTGATGGAGGTGCTGAGCGGCTCCGTGGACGCCGCGCGGACGAGCGGCGCGATGGTCAGTGTTGCGCTCGTCGATATCGACAACTTCCACCTGCTGAATGAGACCTACGGACACCCCGCCGGAGACCACGCCCTGCGGCGCCTGGCGGAGCTCATCGCGGAGCACGCCGCGGAGCCGTTGGTGAGCGGACGCTTTGGCCCCGACGAGTTCCTGGTCGTAGCCCCGTCCGCCTCCGCCAGCCAGCTGGAGGCCGCAATCGAGCGGCTGCGCGTGGCGGTCGGCGAGCTGGCCCTCCAGTTCGAGGCCTCCGAGCGCCTGCCGCTGACCGTCAGCGTCGGGGTGGCGACCTTCCCGGAACACGCCACCTCGGTCACCGACCTGATCTCGACGGTGACCACCACACTGGCCGAGGCGCGCTCGTCCGGAGGCGACGCAGTCCGGGTCGCCAACCGCACCGCCGACGAGCGAGCAGACGCGCGCGGCTTCGACGTGCTGCACGGCCTGGTGATCGCAGTTGACCGGCGGGATCGGTATACCAAGCGGCATTCCGAGGACGTGGCTCGCTATGCCACCTTCATCGGCCGGCGGATCGGCCTCGACGAGGAGTCTCTGTCCACAATCCGGCTGGCCGGCCTGCTGCACGATGTCGGCAAGATCGGGATCCCCGACCAGATCCTGCGCAAGCCGGGTCGCCTGTCCGAGCTCGAGACCGATGTCGTCAGGCAGCACGTCGCCCTGGGCGATGCCATCGTCCGCGACCTGCCGAACATCGACTCCATCCGGGACGGCATTCGGCACCACCACGAGCGCTGGGACGGCGCCGGCTACCTCCACCGCCTCGAGGCCGAGCAGATCCCGCTGATCGCTCGCATCCTGGCGGTCGCCGACGCCTTCAGCGCCATGGTGACCACTCGTCCCTACCGCAAGGCGCTGCCGCTCAGCGAGGCGCTCAAACGACTGGGCGATGCGGCCGGCTCGCAGCTCGACGAGGAGCTGGTCACGATTTTCATCGCTGGCATCGAGACCGCTGCCGACGCTCCGCTGCCCGATGCGCCGGTCCCTGCGCGGCTGTGGACCCCATCCCCGCAGCCGAGCTGACCGAGTCGCCGTGAAGTCGCTCACGCGGCGATCGCCGACAGCGCCCCTGGTGGCGGCAATGCTTTCCACCCTGCTCGCGCTCGCCGTGCCGGGCGCGGCGTGGGCGGCCGCCGACTGGACGATTACCCGCATCCCATCCGCCATGCTGGCCGGGTCCACGGCAACCTTCTCCCTGGTGGCGACCAACATCGGCACCGGCGGAAAGGCGAGCGCCATCGGCTGCATCGTCATCTCGATCCCGTCGCAGTTCAACGTCAACTCGGCCGGCGTTGTGAATGCGTCAGGGCATGTCTGGACCGCGTCGGTCTCCAATAGCGGCGGCCCGGGTCACACGGTCACCGTTAACGCCTCGACCGCCAAGCAGCGCCTCACGGCGAACAAGGTGGAGTCGATCACCTTCACCATCGACGTCACTGCCGACACCAACGCCGGCATCTACCAGTGGACCGCCAACGCCTTCATTGGCCACGACTGCTCCGGCACCTTCGGCCAGCCCGCCGTGTTGATGGTGACGATTGGCGCGCTGCCCGTCAACCGCGCGCCGGTCGCGCAGCCGGACAGCTTCAGCTTGCCGGAGGACGGCAGCCACGCCGAATCCGTCCCGGGCGTACTGGCCAACGACAGCGATCCCGACGGTGACCCGATCACTGCCCAATTGACTGCGGATTCCGTGCATGGATCCGTCCGCCTCGCCGCCGATGGGTCGTTCCTGTACACCCCGGTCGCCAACTACAACGGCGCCGATTCATTCAGCTACCGGATCAGTGATGGCAAGGCCGTCTCAGGATCGGTGGCGGTCAGCCTGACGGTGACTCCGGTGAACGACCCGCCGGTCGCCGTCGGCGAGGGCTACGCCGTCGACCAGGGGGCCACCTTGTCGATCAGCGCCCCGGGCGTTCTCTCCAACGATTCGGACCTCGATCGCGACGCCCTCGTTGCCCAGTTGGTCAGCGGGCCGGCGCACGGTTCCCTGAGCCTGTTCAGCCTTGGAGCCTTCAAGTACGCACCCGATCCGGGCTTCGCCGGATCGGATAGCTTCATCTACCAGGCCAGCGATGGAACGGCGACCTCGGCCGCGGTCTCGGTTGATCTGAAGGTGGTTCCCACCACCGGCGGCAGCACCGGCACGCCGGATGCCTCCGCGACTGTCACGCCGACGGAATCCGCCTCGCCAGACCCCGGATCCTCGTGGGCGGGATCAGGCTCGCCGCCGGCCTCCGACACCCCAGCCCCCACGCCGGCACTCACCCTCGCCCGCGCCGCGGGCGGCGACGGCGACTCGATCGCCCCCATCGCGCTCGACTTTGCCTTTGCCGGGATGCGCTTCGAATCGATCATCCCGGGCCTGGCGATCGGCGTCCCGGGCCTCCTAGTGATCGCCGCCATTGGTCTGCAGTTCCTGGGTGCCCTGGCCTGGCTGCCGGCCGTCCGTCGCAACCTTGGCAGCTTCGGCTTCTCGCGTCGCTCGCGTCGCTCGCGGCCCTCAAGCTAACGTCGCCGGCGGTACCTCGTGGTGCTGCCGGCATCGCGCCTCGTACTTCTCGTCACCCAGCCCACCGATCACGATCAGCGGCGAGTCAGCCTGCGCTGGCTGACCGTCGATCAGCCGCTGGGTTCGGGTCGCCGGCTCGCCGCACACCACGCAGATGGCCGTGAGCTTGGTGACCTGGTCGGCGAGCGCCATGAGTCGCGGCATCGGCCCGAAGGGGATGCCGCGGAAGTCCTGGTCGAGCCCGGTGATCAGCACCTGCTTGCCCGCATCGGCCAATCGTCCGACCACGTCGGGCAGGCGCTCGTCGAAGAACTGCCCCTCCTCGATGGCCACGATATCGGCGTCGCGGACGAGCGCCTCGATCTCTCGCGAGTCGCCAACACTGACGGCCGGATGGTTCGCCCCTGATCGGGAGATGACCGTCGCGTCATCGGTCCGCGTGTCGAGCCGTGGCTTGACCAGGATCACGCGGCGTCCGGCGATCGAAAATCGGCGCAGCAGACGCAGCATCTCGTCGGTCTTGCCGCAGAACATGCAGCCGCAGATGACGTGCACCCAGCCCGACGTATAGAACATGGCGGCCCTAGTCGCCGACCACGGCGATCCCCTCCTCGGGGAGCCCCAGCTCGGCGGCCAGTGCGGCGCGCATCACATGGGCCGGCGGCTCCTGGCCGGTGATCAGCCGGAAGGTTGCCTCCGAGCCCGCCAGAAACGAACCCTGTCCGTTGACCACGCTGCCGCCGTGCACGCTGGCCTCGCGCATGAGCGGGGTCGCGGCGTGGTTGAGGACCAGGTCCAGCAGGAACAGCTCCTTCGGCAGGAGTCCCTCGGGGACAGGGCTGGCGTCCTCTTCGACCCCGATCCCGCTGGCATTGATCAACAGCCTGGCGCGGCTCAGTTCGGCCTCCAGGATGGTGTCGTGCCACGGCATCGCCCGCAGCTCCATGTGCCTGGCGCTGCGCGCGAAATGGTTGACCAGCGCCTCAGCCCGATGCAGATGACGGTTGAAGACCGCGATGCGCAGAAACCCGGAACTGATCAGCACGGCCACCACTGCGCGAGCCCCTCCTCCGGCGCCGAGCACCACCGCCTGGCGCGGCCACTTGCCCTGGACCCGGGGCAGGATGGAGGCGAGGCCCGCCCGCACCCCGTCCACATCGGTGTTGTGGCCGCGGAGGCGGGTCCGTTCGCGCACGATCACGTTCACCGCGCCGGTCGCACGCGCATCGTCGCTCAGCGCATTGACGAGTGAGGCAGCCTTCTCCTTGTGCGGAGCGGCGATCAGCGCACCGGCGTACTCCGGTTCACGAAGCGCCTCGATGGCATCGGCGAGCTGGTGCGGGCGACGCTCCCAGCGCTCGATCGCCAGCTCCAGATCCGAGGCCTCGATGGCGGCGCGCTGCACCGCCTCGACAGCGGAATGGGTGAACGCTTGGCCGATGACGGGGATGCGCTGCATGGCTGGCTCGGTGGGGTCGGATCGGTCGAGTTGGGCGGGCCGGGACCGGCCGTCGGAGCGTCGTCCCGATGGCCCCATGCTATCATCGGCGCCGCTCGCGGAGAGGTCGCATAGTGGCCTAGTGCGGCGGTTTGCTAAACCGCTGAAGGGGGTTTCCTCTTCCGAGGGTTCGAATCCCTCCCTCTCCGCCACCGTCGTCGCGCACGTGCCCGTAGCTCAGTGGATAGAGCGTCAGGTTGCGGACCTGAAGGCCGGAGGTTCGAGTCCTCTCGGGCACGCCACCCCTCGTGATCTCAGGACGTCGCCGAGTTCCTGACGCGGCGCGCATACGTCCTGCTCCCGTCGGCTGAACGGCGCGCCCGCGGCTTCACCTAGACTCTCGCATCGTGCGACTTCCACCGTCTCTCGACGTGCTCCACGAGCGCAGCTTTGCCCGCTACCTGGCGGCGGTCACGGTCTCCACCCTCGGCTCGGGCATGGCGATGGTGGCACTCGCCTTTGCGGTGCTCGAGTTCGGCGGCGCCGTCGATCTGGGGATCGTGTTGCTCGCCCGCGAGATCCCGATCGTCATTCTCCTTCTCCTCGGCGGAGTGTTCGCCGACCGCCTCCCGCGTCGCACGATCCTGGTCGGCAGCGACCTGGTGAAGGGAGCGGCGCAGGTCGCCACGGCCATCCTCCTCTTCTCCGGCACCGCCAACGTCTGGAACGTCGCCCTCCTTCAGGCCGTGTTCGGCGTTGCTGCCGCGTTCTCCCGTCCCGCCACGATCGGGCTCATCCGGGAGGCGGTGAGCGATGGGCGGCTCCAGGAAGCCAACGCCCTCGTCGGGCTCGCGTACAGCGTGCTCTCGATCGCCGGCCCTGCCATCGGCGCGCTGATCGTCGCGGCGGGAAGCCCGGCGTGGGCGATCGCGATCGACTCGATCACCTTCTTCGCGTCCGCCGCGCTGACCGCCTCGATGCACCTCGCACCGACCGTGCGGATGGCAGCGGCCTCGATCCTCGGAGATCTTCGCGACGGCTGGCGCGAGTTCGTTCAGCGCTCCTGGGCCGTCGCCATGGTCGTCTCGTTCGGCCTGTTCCAGCTCACGTACTTCCCCGCCCTGCTCGTGCTCGGGCCACTGGTCGCGAAGCAGGAGCTGGGTGGGGCCGGGGCCTGGGGCACGATCCTGGCCGTCGAATCCCTTGGCGCCGTCGTCGGCGGCTTGTTCGCTCTGCGTCTCAGGGTCAAGCGGCCGCTCGTCGCCTCCCAGCTGTTCGTGCTGCCGGCAGGGCTGCTCCTGGCATCGCTCGCCATTCCGCTCCCGCTGATTGCCATGGCCGTCGTGAGCTTCGTCGTCGGCATCGGCTTCGCGCTCGGCAACACGCTCTGGACCACCGCGCTCCAGCGCAACGTGCCCGAGCATGCGCTCTCGCGGATCAGCTCGTTCGACTGGTTTGGCTCCGTGGCGCTCAACCCGATCGGGTACGCCTTGATCGGACCGATCGCCGCCGCAATCGGGACCCCGGAAACGCTCGTGGTCGCCGGCGTTCTCAACATCGCCGTCTGCGTCAGCGTCGTCCTCGTGCCGTCGGTGCGGCACGTCGGCATGAATGCGCCCGTTGCGGTCGCGGTGGCCGAATAGGGCTAGCTGCATGGGGACGCTTGGCGGCCCGGACTAGATCCAGCACCATCCAATCGGTGGGGGTCCCTTGTCGATCACGTCGTTCGGCAGCTCCAGCGTGGGCGCATCGGGGCGCGCGCAATCGGTGAACCAGATGCGAGCTCGCCAGTCGTGCGGTGAGAGCGGCATGGCGGTCAACACCGGGAAGAAGAAGGCGACCGAGACAAGCACGGCCACGCCGGCCACCGCGGTGATCAGACGACCGGTCAGGCTTGGCCATACCCTAGCCACCAACAGGCCGATGGCGGCGCACAGGAAGGGGATCGTCGGCAGCAGGTACCAGGTGAAGACGAAGGTCCGCGATCCGGTGATCAACAGCCAGGGGAGGTAGCTGGCTATGGCGCCGCCCACGATGACCGCTTCGGGCCCGAGGTGGCTCGCCCCTCGCCGCAACCAGGCAACGCCCAGGCCGATCAGCACCACGGCACCGCTCCACCAGGTGAGCGGGTTGCCGATCGCGAGGATCTCGCGATACGACTCGCCGTCGATCCGGAAGTAGTAGGCCACCGGGCGCTTCAGCAGGAGCCAGGACCACGGGGGAGACTCGTACGGATGATTGCGCACGATCCCGTGGTGGAAGCGCGCCATCCGCAGCTGCTCATCGAGGACGTGGCGCCAGAACGATCCCTCCACCCACGGCAGCGCAAAGGGGCTACCCGGCACGCGCCCGATGTATGACGCCAGGTACAGCACGAACGGCACGAGTCCCAGCAGGATGAGCGAGGGCACGAGCTCACGCCGCCAGGCGATCTGCCAGGCCTCGCGCAACGGTCGCGGCGGCGCGTCCGGGATCTTTGGATCGCGTCGCGAGGCTGCCACCTCGTAGGCGATCAGCAGCGGTATGACCAGCAGGATCGTGTAGGCGCCCGACCACTTCACCGCCGTTGCGGCACCCAGCGACAGGCCGGTGAGCATCCGCCACGGCCGTTCCAGGCAGATCCGGTTGATCCATCTGCGCGGGCCGAGACCAATGGTGGGGGACCGGTCGCGGGTGGCGTCGAGCACCGCGAAATGGACAGTCATGAGCACGAACAGGGTCAGGAAGACGTCGAGCATGCCCACCCTCGAGTGGACCAGGTGCAGAAAGTCGACCGCCAGCAGGCCGGCCGCCACGAAGGCGCCGACGGTGGCGCCCATCGGTGTGACATGGCCGGACAGCAACCGCCGCACCAGCACGAAGAGGAGCGCGACGCTGAGGATGCCTGCCAGCGCCGCCATGATTCGCCAGCCGAACTCGTCGTAGCCGAACAGCTGAATCCCGAGGCCGATGATGACCTTGCCGAGCGGCGGATGCGATCGCTCGGCGAGGAGCTGGATCCCGCATCGCGCAGGATCGAGCACGTACAGGCAGGCGTTCTGGGCGTAGAAGATCTCGTCGAAGACGAAGCCGATGGGCCGGGAGAGTCCGGGCAGCCGGGTGACCGCCGCCCCCACCGTGACGGCCGCCAGCGCCAGCCAGTCGAGGCGTGACCACGCGCGCGATGCGACGATCGTTGGGCTCCTTTCGGCTGGCGGCGCGACGGGAGTTCCTATCCTAGCGGCGGTCACCAAGTGCGCCTCTGCTAGACTCGGCCGCGGGCCGCAGAGGAAGCATGAACTACGAGCTGTACATGGCCGAGGCGATCGCCGAGGCGCGGCGCGGCGCGGAAGAGGGTGAGGCACCGGTCGGTGCCGTGGCAGTCCTCGATGACGCCATGATCGCCCGCGACCACGATCGCATCCTGCTGCAGCGCGACCCGACCGCCCACGCCGTCCTGCTGGCCGTGCAGGCCGCCGCCCGCAAGCTAGGAACGCGACGCCTGTCCGAGGTGACCATCTTTGCCACTCACGAACCATGCGCCATGTGCGTCGGGGCCCTGTTGGCCGGGCGGGTCAAGACCCTCGTCTTCGCCCTGTCAGACGAGCAGCAGGGCGCCGCGGGGGGCGCGGTGCAGCTCGCTCGGGCGGACGGACTCGGCCACCAGGTGGCAGTCATCTCCGGTGTCC
>JAYUGK010000295.1:0-3344 GCA_043738415.1 Chloroflexota bacterium
CCCAAGGATCACCGTGCCGGCTTACGGCCCGGTCAACGGCGGCTTATCGGGCTATCCTGAGGGAGATGACGCATCGCGACCGCCGGCGCAAGTTCGCCAGCGAAACGCCCCGTGCGCGCCGCATTCGCGAGGCGATCGACCGGGAAGAGCGCCTCCAGGCCCGCGGCATCGACCCGTACTCCAGGGCACGGCAGGAGCTCGCGGCCGGGCCTCCGCAACGGCGGCCACGTCGCCCCGGGTCGTTCCGGCGGGTCGTCACCCGCACCGCGCTCATCGTCACCGGGGTGGTGCTGATCGGCGGATTCCTCCTCTTCCAGCGCGTCGCCGACTTCAACGCCGGGGTCAGCTCCGCGTCGACGGTCTCCTCGTCTCTGTTCTTTCCGTTCATGGGCAGCGAGCGGGTGAACGTGGTCATGTACGGCTACGGCGGACCCGAGCACCAGGGCGGCAGCTACCTGGCCGACTCCATTAACATCTACTCGATTGATCCGGCCCGCAGTTCAACGACCGTCATCCCCATCCCGCGCGACCTGTGGGTCGCCGGGTTGCCGGAGCTGCCAAAAGGCGGCAAGGTGAACGAGGCCTTTGCGGTCGGCTTCCAGAACGGCGGGATCGAGGAGGCGGGTCGCCTGGCCACGTCGCTCCTTGCCGAGGTGACCGGGCTGAAGATCGAGCACTGGCTGGCGATCGACTTCGCCGGATTTCGCGGCATGGTCGACGCGGTGGGCGGCATCACGCTGACCAATCCGCGCGGATTCAGCATCACCTGGGACGAGAACAAGTACCACGCCGGAAACTTCGACGGGGGCACCTTCGAGGTGGGAACCATCTCGCTCGACGGGGAGCGCGCGCTGTCCTATGCCCGGGCCCGCTACACCGACGATCCGGCCGAGTCGAGCGACTTCGCCCGTTCCGTGCGGCAGCAGGCGGTGCTCACTGCGCTGCGGGCCAAGCTTGGCGGTGGCGGACTCGGGTCGCTTGGCCCCGGCCTCGCCCTGATGGATGCCCTGAAAGTGAGGATGCACACCGACCTGTCGGCGTTCGACCTGTTCCTGCTCTCTGGTCATCTTGCCGCCCTGCACCGGCTCGAGCTGACCGAGGACGTGATTCTGCAGGCGACGCGCAACGATCGCGGCCAGTACATCCTCGCCGTCATCGGCCGCGCCTCGGAGACCGACTACGCGCCGCTGCGGGCGTACATCGAGGCGGAGCTGGCCAAGCTGATCGCCACTCCGATACCGACCGCCAGCCCCGCCTAGAATCGGTCCATGGCCTTGAATCGCGCTCTGCTTCGGCGGCTGCCTACGGCGCCCGGCGTGTATCTCATGAAGGGCGGCGATGGCCGCGTGCTGTACGTCGGCAAGGCCGATTCGCTGCGCAACCGGGTGCGTTCCTACTTCGGCGGCCGGGCGCCGCTCGATGTCCGCATCGAGCGGATGGTCTCCGAGGTGGCCGATGTCGAATACATCGTGACCGACACCGTCAGCGAAGCGTTCCTGCTCGAGTGCACCCTGATCAAGGAGCACCGGCCCCGCTTCAACATCCGACTCCGCGACGACAAGGGCTACCCGTTCGTCAAGATCACCCTGGGCGAGGACTTCCCCCGCATCGTTCGCACCCGCAAACTGGTGCGCGACGGGAGCCGCTACTTCGGCCCGTACGCATCGGCCTCCAGCGTTGACGAAACGCTGAAGCTCCTGCGCAGGATCTTCCCGTTCCGGACGTGCGACCTGGAGATCCCCGACGGCAAGCGGGTGTTGGACCGACCATGCCTGCTGTACCACATCAAGCGCTGCCAGGGGCCGTGCATCCAGGCGATCGAGCGGGCGGCATATCGCGCCACCATCGAGCGCATCGTTGACTTCCTGGAAGGTCGGCAGGAGGGGATAGCCGCCGAACTGCGGGCCGAGATGCGGGCCCACTCCGACGGGATGCGCTATGAGCAGGCGGCCGCGGCGCGCGACAAGCTGCGGGCGGTGGAGCGCACCATCGAGCAGCAGAAGGTTGCCGCCTTCAGTCGCGCCGAGCAGGACGTGGTCGGCATGGCGCGCGAGGAGGGCGAGGCCTGCCTTCAGCTGTTCGTCATCCGAAACGGCAAGATGATCGGTCGCGAGCACTTCATCGTGGAGGGTGCGCGTGGAGTCACCGATGGCGAGGTGCTGACCTCGTTCCTGCAGCAGTACTACGCGGCCACCGAGCGGCCGCCACGGGCGATCCACCTGCCACTCCTCCCGGCCGATGCGGCTGGGCTGGCCACCTTCCTCTCCGAGCGGCGCGGGACGGCAGTGGCGCTGCGCGTGCCGGAGCGAGGTGAGAAGCGGCGGATGGTGGCGCTCGCCACCCAGAACGCGGTCGAGGCGCTGGCCTGGGAACGCGCCGAGTGGCTGGCCGATGCCGGAAAGCGGGACGCCGCACTCGAGGAACTGGCGACGGCGCTCGGCCTGCGACAGCCGCCCGAGCGGATCGAGTGCTACGACATGAGCAACATCTCCGGCACCAGCGCGGTCGGCTCGATGGTTGTCTTTGTCAACGGTCGCCCCGAGCCGCGCGAGTACCGCCGCTTCCGGATCCGTTCCGGGGACACGCCCGACGACTTCCGGATGATGGCCGAGGTCCTGCGCCGGCGCTTCTCGCGAGCGGCGCGGCTGCGGCGGGAGACGGGTGCACTGTCGCTGGCCGCCGTCGGGGCCGATGAGGCGCCGGAGGACGCACGCGACGAGGCCGATGGCGGTCCGGCAGGGGATCGTGTTGCCGAGGGAGGCTGGGCGCTGCCGGACCTGGTGATCGTGGACGGAGGAAAGGGACAGCTGTCGGCGGCGGTCGCGGTGATGCACGAGCTGGAGCTCGAGGACGTGCCGCTGGCGGGCATTGCGAAGCGATTCGAGGAGTTGTTCGTGGCACGCCGCCGTGCGCCGATCGTGCTGCCCCGCACCAGCCAGGGTCTCTACCTGGTCCAGCGGATCCGTGACGAGGCGCACCGGTTTGCGATCACGTATCACCGCAACCTGCGGTCACGGACGGCCATGGCGAGCGTCTTCGACGAGGTCGCTGGCATCGGTCCCGTACGCAAGAAGGCACTCCTCAGGCGATTCGGCAGCCTGCGCCGCGTTCGCGAGGCATCGGTCGAGGAACTGGCCGAGACCCCGGGGATCACCCGCTCGCTGGCTGAAAACCTGAAGCGCCACCTGGCCCGCGAGGGAATGCTGGCCTGACCCCGGGGCGCCTTGCGAGCACCCTGGAGGCTCCCTATACTGGCCCCGCCCGCCGCGATGACGCGGCGTGCTGAGTGTGTGCGACCCGCGCCCCAGCGAGAGGATCACCTGGCCAAAGCATGACCTGGCGCC
>JAYUGK010000296.1:0-3320 GCA_043738415.1 Chloroflexota bacterium
TGCCGGTGGTGGTGGGCGTGGGCCACGAATCGGACGTCACGCTCGCCGATTTTGCCGCCGACCTGCGTGCTCCGACCCCTTCGGCCGCCGCTGAGCAGGCGGTGCCCGACCTGGCCCAGTTCCCGACCATCCTGGCCCGCCTGCGCGATCGAGTATCGGCAGCTCTGCTGGGCCGCCTGGCGGATCGCCAGCGACTCCTGGCCCAGGAGGAGCGGGCGCTCATCCGCCTGGTTCCTGATACCGCCGCCGCCCGCCAGCGAGCCGGAGAGCTGCTCGACCGAGGGCACCGGGCGCTGGGCGCCCGGGTCGAACGCGAGCGTGCCGCGGTCCTGGGCCTGGCCGACTCCGTGCGTGCGCTCTCCCCGGCCGCCACCCTGCAGCGCGGCTATGCCGTGGCCCGCATGGCCGACGGAACGATCGTGCGCGACCCAGCGCAGGCCGGCGTGGGCGACCCACTCGAGGTGGTCGTCGCCCGAGGTACCTTGAACACCCGCGTCGTGGGCACCGCCCGCACCGAGGAGCCACTGGAATGACCGACCCGAAGCACGGCGACGACCTGAAGGGGCGTCCCTTCGAAGAGCTGGTCGGCGATCTGCAGAGAATCGTGCAGGCCCTGGAGGCCGGCAACCTGCCGCTGGAGGAGAGCATCGCCCGCTACCGGGAGGCGCTCCAGCTGCATGGCGCAGCCGAGGCGCGCCTGCGCGACGCCGAGCTGGCGATCTCCCAGCTCGGGCGCGGACAGGTCGAGGAGAGCGGCGAGGCCGCCGACGAGGCGGGCTCCACCGACAGCGAGGTCTGACCCACGTGGCCGATGCAGCGCGGCTGCGCCCGCCGCTGCCCTCCGACGCAGCTGCACTCGCCGGGCTGGGCGCGGAGCTGGGCTACGGCACCAGCGCTGAGGCGCTCCTCGGCCGACTTGTCGCGCTTCATCCGACGGATGCCGCGGTGATCGTCGCGACCGACGCCAACGACCTGCCGATTGGCTGGTGCCACGTCGAGATGCGCCGCACCCTGATTGAGCCACTGAGCGCGCTGATCGTCGGCTTGGTCATGGGCGAAGGGCATCGCTCGGCGGGGATCGGGGCTGAGCTGCTGATGGCCGCGGAATGCTGGTCAAGCACCTCGGGGTGCAGACGGTTGCTGGTCGCGACGCGGATCACCCGCGAACGCGCGCATCGGTTCTATGCGCGCGAAGGCTTCGCGGTAGACAAGACGTCGTACTTCCTGAGCAAGTCGCTCGACTGACCCGGGACCCGCCCCGGCTTATACTTTCGCCTGCGGTGACGATTCTTGAAGCACTGACCGATCCGGCCCAGTTGCGGGGCATGACCCCGCGCGAGATCGAAACGCTGGCCGGCGAGCTGCGCGAGAAGATGATCCGCACCGTGCAGCGCACCGGCGGGCACCTCGCCAGCTCGCTGGGGGTGGTCGAGATCACCCTGGCGCTCCACCGGGTCATGGACTCGCCGCGCGACCGAATCGTGTGGGACACCGGTCACCAGGCCTATGCCCATAAGCTGCTCACCGGCCGGCTTGAGCGCTTCCACACCCTTCGCCAGCTCGACGGAGTCGGCGGCTTCCCGCGTCGCTCCGAGAGTGAGCACGATGTCTTCGACGGAGGGCATGCCGGAACCGGCGTGAGCATCGCGGTCGGCCTGGCCGCGGCGCGCGACATGTTCCCGGTCGGCGACCCGGGGCGACGGCAGCGGATCGCGGTCTGCGTCGGCGATGCAGCGCTGCAGAGCGGCCTCACTCTGGAGGCGCTCAACCACCTGGGCGACACGCGCAGTCGGCTCCTGATCGTGCTCAACGACAATGAGATGAGCATCAGCCCCAGCGTCGGCGGCCTGTCGACCAACCTGAACAAGCTGCGCCTCAGCCGGGCCTACCAGGAGACAAAGTCGGCCACCACGCGCCTGATGCCGCGGATACCTCTCATCGGAGGGCCGCTGTATCGTGGCCTGGCCTTCGCCAAGGAGGGGTTCAAGCGATCCTGGGCGAAGGTCGGCTTCTTCGAGGACATCGGCATCACCTATATCGGCGTCCTGGACGGCCACGACGTGCCGGAGATGGAGGAGGTCTTCGAGCGGGCGTTGGCATTGCCCGGGCCGGTGCTGGTGCACGTCAAGACCACCAAGGGAAAGGGATACGGTCCCGCCGAGCTGGACAGCGTCGGGTTCCATGGAGCCTCGCTGCCGCCGATCGATCTCTGCCTGATCGATCCTACCGAGGAGCCGCTGCCACCGGTCAGCGAGCCGCGGCACCGCCCCAGGACGTACACGGCCGCGTTCAGCGATGAGCTGGTACGACTGGCCGCATCCGATGAGCGAATCTGCGCCATCACCGCCGGGATGCCCATCGGTACGGGCCTGTCACGCTTCGCCAGCGAGTTTCCCGCCCGCTTCTTCGACGTGGGAATCGCGGAGCAGCACGCGGTCACCATGGCGGCCGGCCTGGCCCTGGCCGGGAAGCGCCCGGTGGTGGCCCTGTACTCGACATTCAGCCAGCGAGCCTTCGATTCGCTGGTCCACGATGTCTGCCAGAACGACCTGCCGGTCCTGCTGGCGATCGATCGCGCCGGCCTCGTCGGAGAGGATGGGACGAGCCACCAGGGGATGTTCACGCTGCCTGCGCAGCGCTCCCTGCCGAACCTGGTGATCGGCTCGCCCAAGGACGAGCAGGAGCTGCGCGACATGGTGCTGACGGCCCTGCTGCATGACGGGCCGGTCTCGCTGCATTACCCGCGCGACCCCGGCGAGGATCTCCTCGACCGCGAAGGAGTGCGGCTCGAGATCGGACGCGCCGAGTTGCTGCGACCCGGGTCCGACCTCCTGCTCGTTGGCTTCGGGCCGATCGTGCAACGCCTGCTCGTCGTGGCGGACGCCCTGCTGCGCGAGCACGGACTGAAAGCGGGAGTGCTCAACGCCCGCTGGGCGAAGCCGCTCGACGAGGCTCTGCTGGCCACCAGCGCTGCTGGCTGCCGCCTGGTGGTGAGCGCCGAGGAGAGCGCCGCCATGGGTGGCTTCGGGGACGGGGTGCTCGACGCGCTGAACCGGGCAGGGGTGAGAGTGCCCCTCCTCAAGGTGGCGCTGGCTGAGGGCTTCGTTCACCACGGCGCCGTCGACGACCTGCGCCGGCAGCAACGGATCGACGCGCCGGGCATCCTTGAGCAGGTGCGCGAAGCGCTCGGTCTGCCCGCGCCCCAGGTCGACTCCGGGGCTGAGCAGCCGTCGAGCGTCAGCGCCGCCTGATCCGTTGGTGGCCCGCCAGCGACTCGACCAACTGCTCGTCGAGCGGGGCCTGGCGAGTTCCCGATCCGC
>JAYUGK010000297.1:0-3236 GCA_043738415.1 Chloroflexota bacterium
CGCCTGGCTGCCGTCGTGTCCGATCGGGGTGAGTGCGGAGAGCAGCGCACGCGAGAAGATGGATCGATTCCCGTCCACCAGCTCGGCACGCATATCGACCAGCTCCACGACCGGCCGACTGCCCACACGCCGCTCGGCAAGCCTGGCACGTTCCACCAGGCCGCCGCGGACACGCGAGACGGTCACCACGTCGGGAGTGGCGGTCCCGAGCACGAGCCTTGCTCCTGTGAGCGTGGCTCGCTGGCGAGCAACCCAGCGTGCGTCAAACCGAGGGGTTCGGTCTGACTTGTAGGCGCCGTCGTGGGCCTCGTCAACCACGATCAGGCCGAGGTTGGACAGCGGCGCGAAGACCGCCATGCGGGTACCGACCACAACCCGGACCTGACCGCGCAGGATCCGCCACCAGGTGTCATGCCGTTCTCCGGCCGAGAGGCCGGAATGAAGCATTCCGAGGCCGTCGCCGACCATCGCAGCCACCCGATCAGCCAGCTGCGGAATGAGCGACAGCTCCGGCACAAGGACGATCGCCGACCCGCCGCGCGCCACGGTGGCTTCGATGGCGGCCAGGTACACGTCGGTCTTGCCAGCCGCTGCGACCCCCTCCAGCAGCAGCTCTCCGCCCCCGACGAGGCCTTCGATCTGCGCCATGGCACGCAGCTGTTCTTCCGCGAGCGGGTGGTCGCGCCGCGCGGACCTCGGCCGGTGAGCCAGCGGGTCGCGCTCCACCACCCGCCAGTCGAGCTCCACGGCTCCGCGCTCAGCCAGCCGACGCGCGGGGCCATCGAGGGTCGCGAGCTCGACACCCATCTCGGCGGCCACCTCCGGGAGCGTGCGTTCAGACGGCCCGAGCGCGGCCAGCAATCGCTCCTGCGACGGCGCCCGGCGGAGGGGCTGGTGGTCGCCGGGCAGGCGGCGCACGGTCCGCACCCGGCGGGCTCGCAGCTGCGGTGGGTCGAGCGACCAGCTTGCTGCCAGGGCGCCGGCACGTCGAAGGCTCTCGAGCGTGGCGGCCCCACGCGAACCGGCCGCGCGTCGCAGCGCGGCATCGTCGGCTTCGTCGCCTCCGCCGAAGACGGCACGCACCGGTTCCGGCAGCAATTCCGCGTCCAGCAGGCGCCAGCGGCGCCGGAGCCGAGACTCCAGCCCTGGCGGCAACATCGAGGCGACGGTCGTGCCGAGTGGAGCGCGGTAGTAAGCGGTCACCTGCTCGGCGATGGTGAGAAGCTCCGCTGTCAGCATCGGCTCGGACACGACCGCCTCCACCTCCCGCAGATCCGGCGGCGCCTCGTCATCGGCCTCCGCGAGCAGATAGCCGAGGGCCAACCGGCGGCCGTAGGGAACAAGCAGCAGCGAACCAGGTGCCGGGTTGCCGAGCTGCGCGGGAAGCAGGTAGCTGAAAGCTCGCTCGGGGCGGTCAGCGAGTGCCTCGACGGCTACGCGTACCCTCCGTCCGGGGTCGGCGGTGCCGGCCACCGCTCTCAGACCTGGACGCGCCGCGGCGGATCGCGTCGGGCTTCGGCCTGGATCAACTCCCAGATCCGATCGGCGGCGGCTTCGGGGTGGCCCGTTTCGTTGACGAGTACGTAGTCGTAGTCGCCACTGGACGCCATCTCGATCTCCGCGTCCCGCTGCCGCAGGGCGAGACTGGCCTGGTCCTCGGAACCGCGCGCGGCCAGCCGCTCGGCCAGGTCCTCGATCGATGGCGGCATGACGAAGATCAGCAGCGCGTCGGGGACCTGGGCCCGCACCGAGCGGGCACCCTGCGGGTCGATGGTCAGGATCGCGTCACGCCCGGCGGCGAGGATCCCGCGCACCTGGTCGATCGGGGTGCCGTACCAGTTGCCATGTACCTCGGCATGCTCGAGCAGCCCGCCGGCCGCGCGAAGCTGCTCGAACGCGGCACGTTCGAGGAAGTGGTAGTGAACCTTGTCCAGCTCACCATTGCGCAGTGCGCGAGTGGTGGCGGTCACGATCGGCACGACCTGGGGCCGGCGCCGAGCCAGCTCCGCGACGATGGTGCTCTTGCCGACCCCCGATGGCCCGGAGACGACCACCAGCAGCGGGTTCGGAAAGGCGAGCCGCTTTGCGGGGCGCGGTTCGCCGGGGTGACGGCTCACGAGGCAGTCTCGGCCAGCATGGCGCCGCTCCCGATCGGCAGCCGATCCGAGGTGATACCGCAGGCGGCCAGGCACGCCGCCAGGTCCGGAGGAAGCTGGCTCCAGGCGCTCAGCCGAGCTCCGTCGAGCGGACGGTTAAGCGTGATGCGCACGGCGTGCAGGAACTGCCGCGTCAGGCCGCCGGGTCCGGCTCCCCCGCCGTAGCGCAGGTCGCCGGCAATCGGCAGGCCGAGATAGGCCAGGTGCGCTCGCAGCTGGTGCGTTCGACCGGTGCGCGGCCGAAGCGAAAGGAGGGTATAGCCGCCCGACGCGGCCAACATCTCGTATTCGGTGATCGCTTCGCGACCGCCCGCCACCACGGCCATCCGCTGCCGATCCCCGGGGTGACGACCGACCGGCGCCTCGATCCGTCCGCGAGGGGCCGGTGCCTCTCCGTGGACCAGCGCCAGGTATTCCTTCTCGATGGTGCGCGCGCCGAACTGGTCCATCAGGCTCGCCTGGGCGGCATCGGTCTTGGCCACCAGCAGCAGGCCCGATGTGTCCTTGTCGAGGCGATGCACGATCCCCGGTCGGCCGACTCCTGCGATCGAGCCGAGCGGCTCGCCACGATCGCGGGCGCGTCCCATCAGCGCGTGGACAAGGGTCCCCGTGGCATGGCCCGCACTTGGGTGCACCACCAGGCCTGCCGGCTTGTCCACGATCAGCATGGTTGCGTCCTCGTACGCGATATCGAGCGGGATCGACTCCGGCTCGATCGTCAGGTCGGGCGCTGCCGACAGTGCCGCGCTGATCTGCTCGCCGCCACGCAGTCGGTCCGAGGCGCGGCCACGTCGGCCGTCCACCAGCGCGCGGCCGTCGCCGATCAGGCGCTGGGCGTGGGCACGGCTGATCTCTGCCATGCGGCTGACCGCCAGGTCGAAACGCCCCGGCGGCGCGAGACCGACCACGGTGCGGGAAGGGGTCGCAGCGGTCTCGCTCACGCGTCGGCCTTGCGGCGCGAGGGATCGGTCAGCATCAGGTAGATGAGCATGCCGCCGATCCCAAGCACGATCGACGCGTCGGCCAAGTTGAATGCTGGAAAACGCAGCTCCCCAATGCCGATGGACAGGAAATCGGTGA
>JAYUGK010000298.1:0-9200 GCA_043738415.1 Chloroflexota bacterium
GCGATCTTCAAACCCGGCGTGACCGGGATGCTCTCGTTCTCGCGCGCCTGCACCACCTTCAGCGACCCGTCGGCCTCTACCCGGACAACCTCCTCGCTCAGCGATGACACGCCGAACGGCTCGGGAAGCAGGATGGAGTAGGAGAAGCGGGTGCCGGGGCCGAAGGTGCCGGTCGGATCGGTGACCTCATGGGTCGAGGTGTTGAGCCCATAGCCAAAACTGATGGTGCCGATCAGCGGCGGCGTCGGGACCGGCGTTTCGGAGCCCGAGGTGCTCGGGCCCGCGCTGATGCTCGGCTCCGCGCTGACCGAGGGAATGGGCGTGGGCGTTGGGGTCGGGTCGGGCACATTCGGTGCCGGCGGAATGATCCCGGAGAAGAAGAGGCCGACCGCGATCGCCAGCGCGATCGAGCCCAAGGCGACACCGATCGAGATCAGTGAGGCCTGGTCGGTGGGGACGATGCCGCCTGGGCCGCGCCCCCCGACGGCGCTGTGCGCAATTGGCGCCCCGCACGATCGACAGACCTGCGCCCAGGCTGGGTTGGTGTTACCGCAGTTGAAGCATTCGACGGTGTCAGCGCTCATCGCGCGAGAGCCTAGCACGCGAATGACCGCCGGCGGTGAGAACGCCGACGGCCCGTCGGCCGCCCACGAAACTGGCCGGCCATCCCGATCCTAGCCGAAGGCGGCGTTGCGCGCCCGCACCGCTCTCACCGCATCGGACCTCACACCAGTGCACGCGGACCGGACCCGAGTACTAGTCGGACCTGGTACTTCCCTCCTAGGATGCGGCCAGTTTCGATCATCCCTTCATTCGGATCTGGGAGAACACCATCGTGAGAAAGCTTCTGGCACCCGTCGCAGCACTCGGCCTGGTGCTGGCCTTGGCAGGCACCGTGCTCGCCTGGGTCCAGCCGACCCTGACCTCAGACTGTGCACCCGACGCGAATCATTTCGCGTGGAAGATCAACCTGCACAACGAGGAAAACTTCAGCATCGACTGGTCATTCGCCTCGAACTTCAGCGGCGCGACGACCACTAACTTCGGCTCCGCCGGCGACCACAGCTTCCTGACCCAGCGCGGCGGGACGACGCTGTACGTTCGCTGGACGAGCGACCACAACTCCAAAGCTCAGACCGCTGCCAACCTCGACCTCTGCGTCAAGGAGAGCGAGAGCGTGGCCCAGAGCGTGGCCCAGAGCGTGGAGGGGTCGGTCGCTGGAGGGACCGGAATCCCGAACACGTCGGGTAGCGGAGGCGGGTCGAACCCGCTTCCGACCATTATCTTCAGCGCGGTGCTGCTGGCGTCACTCACGGCGCTCGCCTACGGCAACGTGAAGATGGCGAAGGGGACCCGCCCGATTCGCTAGAGAGAGGCCGCGACAGTCGCTCCGTGGCAGGCGGGGTGGGGGTTCGCCCCTACCCCGCCTTT
The DNA here is from genome assembly GCA_043738415.1 of Chloroflexota bacterium. Lineage (GTDB taxonomy): Bacteria > Chloroflexota > Limnocylindria > QHBO01 > QHBO01 > CF-167. The sequence continues at coordinate 1,432 of JAYUGK010000298.1, forward strand.
TGCTGATCGGCTGCGGGTGTGCCACATGATCCGGCCGGGGCTGGTCACGATGAAGATCGCAGCGGCACCCCCCAGCATCGGTCCCAGCAAGGGACTGAGCGAGAGGACCAGGGCGAGCTCCGCTCCCAGGTACCAACCGGCGGAGAACCACAACACGGCGGCGACGATGCGCCTGATCATGCCAGCCATATTCGGGTTGGAGTGGTCGGCGGGTAGACCTCGAAGGTACCCCTCCTGCTCGGTACCTTTCGCCGCTGCCCAGGGCGATTCAGCCTCCCCTTCGGTCGCGAGCGCGCCAAACCGTTCTCGGTCAGCTCCCCATCAGCGTGCAGCCCGCGGCCCTGGCGTCCTCGGCCAGCAGCTCCAGCGCATCGTCATCGGTGGCGCTTTCCTGCAGAAGGCCCATCACTCGGGCCACGCCGACCTCCCGGTAGCTTGCCAGCAGCTCGGCTCGCGTCGGGCCCGCGACTTTGATCGTGTCCCGGCTGATGTTGACTGACAGTCGGAGGCTGGCCGGATCGCGCCCGATCTCCTCGCAGCGCGATGCGATGACCGGCTTTGCGTCACGCACCTCGTCGGGGCTGAGCCAGTCAAGATTCAGCTCATCGGCGTGACGCGCGGCCAGGCGCCAGGTCACCTTGGGCCCGTTTCCTCCGACCATGATCGGGACGCGCGGCTGCTGGAGACCACGCGGCACGTTGATGGCATCAGTCACCGAGGCATGGGTTCCGGCGAAGGTCGCGTGACCGCCCCCGAGCATCCGGGCGATGACCTCGAGATGGTCGGCCAGCATGGCGAGTCGAGTGCGCGTATCGGGGAAGCCGTAGCCGTATGCCAGCCACTCGTCTTCCTTCCAGCCGGCGCCGATCCCCAGCTCCATCCGACCGCCGCTGATGACATCCATCGTTCCGATCATCTTGGCGGTGAGGGCCGGGTTGCGGAACGCGGTGCAGATCACGACATGGCCGAGCCGAACTCGCTCGGTCGAGGCTGCAAGGGCGGCGAGCGTGGTGAACGACTCGAAGGTGAGCTCGTCGATCGGGTCGGGGACGGTCTGGAAATGGTCGAAGACCCACACCGATTCGAAACCGAGCCGCTCCGCCTGGCGAGCCACCGCCACCGTGCGGTCCCAGGCGCGCCGCGGCTCCCATCCGTCGTATTCGCCGCTCCAGCCCTGGGGCACGATTACACCGACATCCATCAGAGAACCTCCATGCGTGGTGCCGGAGGTGGGAGTCGAACCCACACGAGCTTGCGCTCACCGGATTTTGAGTCCGGCGCGTCTGCCATTCCGCCACTCCGGCGACGGGGGATGTGATTATAGGGAGCCGATGCCCGCCAACGACTCCGCCAGCCCTTCCAAACGGACCGCGCCACTCCCCGATGAGGAGAGGTTGGTCGCACGTGCCGTCGCCGGCGACCGGACGGCGTTTGCGCAGCTGGTTGAGCACTACCAGAAGGCCTGCTACGGGTTGGCGTGGCGGCTGCTGCGCGACCCTGACCTGGCTGCCGATGCGTCCCAGGACGCCTTCGTCCACGCATACAACGCGATCGCCAAGTATCGCGGCGGGATCTTCCGGTCCTGGATCCTGCGCATCACCGCGAACGCCAGCTACGACATCCTGCGCCGCGCCAAGCGCCGTCCAACCACTGCGCTGCCCGATGGCGACGCAGGCGAGAGCGAGCTTCCGGACCTTGCCGCTCCCGATCCGGAGGCCGAGGCGGGCCGCGTGGAGCTGTACCGCCACCTGGACGCCGCCCTGCGGCTCCTGCCCGAGGACCAGCGCACCGCGGTAGTGCTCTGCGACGTCTACGGGATGGATTACGGCGAGGTGGCCGCCAGCACCGCATCGGCGTTGGGGACCGTCAAGTCACGCATCCATCGCGGGCGCCTGCGCCTGCGAGAGTTGCTCGCGGCGCACCGGGAACTGTTCCTCGATGACGCGCGTCTGGACCGATGACCATGCAGAACACCCCGCATCCCGACGATGAGCTTCTCTCTGCCTTCGCCGGCGCCGATCGGGATGCCGGCGCCGATCGCGGCTTGACCGAGCATCTGGCCACCTGCGATCGATGCCGAGGGATCGTTGACGAGCTCGCGCTCCTCCGGGCGGCCCTTTCCGAGCTTCCCGACGTGACCCCGTCGCGCCCCCTGCAGCTGTTGCCCCCGGTCCCCGAGGCCGTGCGGCGCGGCGCGGGCGGATGGCTGCGCCGCCTGGTGGCCCCGCTCGTGGCCGCTGGAGCGGGTCTGCTCCTGGTCGGGGCGGTCGGCAGTGCAGGGCTGTTGGGCCAGGTCAGCATCTTCGGCAGCCTTGGCGCGGCGCCGAACCGGGAGAGGAGCGCAACCGATGGCGCCTACGTTCCTCCAGCGGGCCCGGACGCCACCCAGTCTGCGGCCGTCGCCGGGTCGCCAGGCGAGCTGGCGCCGGGCGGCGCGGGTGGGAAGTCCACGGATGGGAACTTCACCGTGGGCGGGACGCCACCCTCGCCGGCGGGACCGTGGACTCTCCTCCTGATCGCCGGCGCGGGCCTCGTGATCGGTGGGCTCCTGCTCCGCTACAGCGTGCAGCCAGGGGCCGGCTAGACCAGCTTCCCGACCACGACCGCCACTGCCAGGAACAACACGAAGACAACGGCAAGCGCCAGTGCCGCCCATCCGGAGTCACGGAAGGTGCGCGGCGCGGGCGCCATCGGCCCGGGCCGGCGGGTCGGGGGGACCGGGACCTCGCCGGGTGAGCGCCTGGTGCGGGGCACGGCGCGCGTCTCGGCGGCAGTGGCCCGCCAGGTGGCCCAGGTCCGCGTGCTTGTCGGCGGGGCCGGCCGGATCGGCGTTCGCGAGGCAGCCCAATGCCCGTTGCCCGCGCTGCCGGCGGCCGGATGCGACACGTCATAGGTTGCCCGTCGGTCGGCCGACGAAAGGATCTCCCAGGCCTCGTTCACCGCACGCATCCGCTCGGTGACCTCTTCTCCGGGGTGCAGATCAGGGTGAAAGCGCTTGGCCAACCGCCGATGGGCACCCGCGACCTGCTGCTGGGTTGCGTCGCGAGCGAGGCCAAGGACGGCGTACGGGTCGAGCGACCAGCGGTCGGGCATTGGGCGATTCTAGCCGCCGATCCACGCCGGGCATCGGTCTAGACTGGCCTCTACCATGGGAGAGCGACGACCGGTCCTGATGCTCATCGACGGGCCGAGCCTCGTCTATCGCGGCTACTTCGCCCTCCCGCCACTGACCACCTCCGAGGGGATACTGGTCAACGCCGTCTTCGGCTTTCTGCAGATCGTGCTGCGCGGCATGCAGGACCTCAAGCCCGACTACGCCGTGCTCACCTTCGACCTTGGCAAGCCCCGCTTCCGCTTCGACGCCTACCCGGAGTACAAGGCCGGGCGGCCGAGCATGCCGGACGACCTGCGCGCCCAGTTCCCGATCGTGCGCGAAGTGGCGACGCTCATGCGGATCCCGATCCTCGAGCTGGAGGGCTACGAGGCCGATGACCTGATCGGCAGCCTGGTCCAACAGGCCAGGAAGGCAGGAGTCGACACCTACATCGTCTCCGGCGACCTCGACGGGCTGCAGCTGGTCAACGACCACGTGCGCCTGCTCACGACCCGGGCGGGAGTGGCCGCAACCGTGATCTATAACGAAGCAAAGGTCATGGAGCGGTTCGGGCTGCGGCCCGAGCAGATGCTCGACTACAAGGCGCTGAAGGGCGATACCAGCGACAACATTCCCGGAGTCCCCGGCGTGGGCGAGAAGACCGCTATCGCGTTGCTCCAGCAGTTCGGCTCGCTCGACGCGATCTATGAGCGCCTCGACGAGGTGAAGGGCAAGCTGCGCGACCGCCTGGCGGAGCATCGCGAGTCGGCCTTCATGTCGCGCGAGGTCGGCCGCATCGTCACCGACCTCGCGGTGCCGCTGGACCTCGAGGCGGCGCGCACCGGGCGCTACGACCGCCGCGCAGTGGCGCAGCGCTTCCGAGAGCTGGAATTCCGCACGCTCGTCGACCGGCTGCCATCCTCGAGCATCGCCCCGACGGGTGAGGAAGCTCCCGAGCGCGAGACGAAGGGTGGCCTCCAGCTCTCCCTGGACCTGCTGGGCGGCGGCCACACGGCGACCACTCCCGCCCCATCGCTGGGGACGGTCGGGGAGGCAAGATCGCCCAGGGCGCCGGACGCGACCGTGGACCCGGGCGGGGCCATCGAACATGTCGATCCGCGGATCCCCCGAGGAGAGGCCGACGACGCGGAGCTGGAAGCGTGGCTGGCCGTGCATGGCCAGGCGGTCGGACTCGGCTGGGCGACCGGCCCGGGGCGGCCCCTGGAGCGGGCCCTGCTGGGGATCGGCCTGGCTGGGGCGGATGGCTCGTGCTGGTACCTGCCCTGGGACGAGGGCCGCCAAGCCAACCTGCCGCGCTGGTTCCGGCGAGCGGATCGGACCCTCATCGGACACGATCTCAAGCAGCTGGTCACCCTGTTGGGGCAACGCGGGATCGAGCTCCCGGGCGCAGCCTTCGACACGCTGATCGCGTCGTACATGCTCAACCCGGCGCTGCGCGCCCAGACCCTCGACGACCTGGCCGCCAACCGTTTCGGGTCCGAGTTGCCGCCCCGCCCCACCTCCGTCGAGGGCGGCGCCGATGAGCGAGCGGTGGCCCGTCGCGCGGCCGCTGAGGCCCTCACCGCGCTGGTCACCAGGCCCGCGCTGGAATCGGAGCTGACCGAGGCGGGGCTCTCCGCGCTCTTCTATGAAGTTGAGATGCCGCTGCTGCCGGTGCTGGCCCGGATGGAGCTGGCTGGCATCCTCATTGACCGCGAGACGCTGGCGGCCATGGGCTCCGAGTTCGGCGCGCAGATCGCCTCGCTGGAGGGGCGCATCTTCGGCGCCGTGGGGCACGAATTCAATATCGGTTCACCCAAGCAGCTGGAGCAGATCCTGTTCCACGAGCTGGGGCTGCCTGCCACCAAACGCACGCGTACCGGCTATTCGACCGATGCCTCCGTGCTGGAGGAGCTGCGCTCGCAGCACGAGGTGGTGGCGCTGATCCTGGAGCACCGCCAGGTTTCGAAGCTCAAGTCGACCTATATCGACGCGCTGCCGCTGCTGGTCGATGGAGTGGGGCGTTTGCACACCACCTACTCGCAGGCGATTGCCGCCACCGGGCGGCTGTCCAGCGCGGATCCGAACCTGCAGAACATCCCGATCCGCACGGCGCTCGGCCGCCGCATCCGCCGCGCCTTCGTCGCCCCGCCGGGGAAGCTATTGCTCGCCGCCGACTACTCGCAGGTCGAACTGCGCATCCTGGCGCACGTCTCGGGCGACCCGGGGCTCACCGCCGCATTCGCGGCGCACGAGGATATCCACCGCTCGACCGCCGCCCGCGTCCTGAAGATCCCGTCTGAGCAGGTGACCAGGGAGCAGCGCAGCATGGCCAAGATGGTGAACTTCGGGGTCGCCTACGGGATGAGCGACTTCGGCCTCAGCGAGCGGCTGCACATTCCGCGGGACGAGGCGCAGCGCTTCATCGCGGATTACTTCGCCGCCTACGAGGGGATCCGCCGCTACACCGTCGAGATGAAGATCCTGGCTCGCGACCAGGGCTACGTGACGACCCTGCTCGGGCGGCGCCGCTACATCCCGGAGCTGAGCGCTCGCAATTCCTCGCTCCGGCAGGCGGGGGAGCGGATGGCCGTCAATATGCCGATCCAGGGGACCGCCGCCGACGGGATCAAGATCGCCATGGTGCGGCTGGATGCCTCGCTCGGCGAACGGGGCCTGCGTTCGCGGATGCTCCTCCAGGTGCACGACGAGCTTGTCTTCGAGACCGATGAGGAGGAGCTGCCCGTGCTGGCGTCCCTGGCTCGCGAAGTGATGGAGGGCGCCCTGCCGCTCGATGTGCCGCTCACCGTGGAGCTCAAGGTGGGGTCCGACTGGGACCAGATGGACCGTTACCAACCAACCCCCGATGGTGGCTGGCGGCGCCAGGCGCGGCCCGCCGACGAGCTGGAGGCCGATGAGCCGGCCCTCGTCGAGGTCGGCGGCTGACCGATGCCGGAGCTCCCCGAAGTTGAGACCGTCGCCCGTGACCTGCAGCGCTGGGTCGCCGGCGCCACCATTGTGGACGCCGAAGTGCGCTGGGATCGGACGATTCGTCACCCGCTGCCGGCGGAGCGCTTCGCCGTCGAGGTCCGCGGCGCAACGATTCAGCGAGTCGGGCGACGTGCGAAGTCGGTGCTCATCCACCTGGCCGACGGCCGCGTGATGACCGTGGCCCTGCGCATGACCGGCGCCCTGATCGTGGCGCCGCCGGGGACGCCCGACGATCGGCATGCCCGGGTCGTCTTCCGATTGGCCGATGGGCGAGAGCTTCGCTACCGCGACGTCCGGAAGTTCGGGCGGATCGGCCTCTGGGAGGGCGGCGGCCTTCGAGCTCGCCCACGGCGCGTGGCCGAGGGGCAGGGTCCCTACCGCGTCGGCGAGGTCTTTGCCCGCCATGGCCCGGAGCCATTGGCGCGGTCGTTTACCGCGGCCCGCCTGGCCATCCGATTTCAACGCCGCACCGGGCGCTTGAAGAGCCTGCTCCTCGATCAGTCGCTGATCGCGGGGGTCGGCAACATCTACGCCGACGAGGCGCTCTGGCGCGCCCGCCTGCACCCGCTCCGCGGCGCCGACACGCTCACGCCCGCGGAGGTGCGTCGCCTGCACCGCGCCATCCGGGCAGTACTGCGCCAGGGGATCGCCAACCGAGGGGCGAGCTTCGCCGACTACGTGGGCGCTGACGGCGAGCCGGGCGCAAATGCCGAGCAGCTGGCCGTCTACCAGCGCACCGACGAGCCATGCCTGCGCTGCGGCCGTCCGATTGAGCGGATCGTGGTCGGCCAGCGCAGCACGCACTTCTGCCCGGGCTGCCAGGTGCTGCCATGAAGGTGATCGGGCTGACCGGCAACATCGGCTGCGGAAAAAGCACGGTGGCCGGGATGCTGCGAGACCTGGAGGTCGCCATCATCGACCTTGACGCGGTGGCACGGCAGATCCGCAACAACGACGGATCGGTGCGCGCCCGCATCGAGCAAAGGTTCGGCACGCTCGACGCCGCCTCGCTGGGTCGCATCGTATTCAGCGATCCCCGGGCGCTCGTCGATCTCGAGGCCATCCTCCATCCCCTCGTACGCAACGAGGCACGGGCTCGTCTCGCCGAGTTGGAGGCGGCCGGCGCCGAAGTCGCGTGCATCGAGGCGATCAAGCTCCTCGAGTCGCCCCTCCATGATCGCTGCGACCAGACCTGGGTGGTCAGCTGCGATGAGGCCGATGCGATCGCGCGCCTCGCCGCTCGCGGGCTGGACGAGACCTTGGCGCGGGCGCGACTGGCCAACCAATCGAGCCAGGCGGAGAAGGTCGCGGCCGCCGACGTCGTGATCGACGGCTCGGCGGCGCTGGACGAGACACGCCGCCAGGTCGAGGTAGCCCTGGCAGCGCTGCTCAGCGCGGGTCTGAACCAGGAAGGGTGAAGCTGGCTAGGGCGCCGGGCTCGCGAAGACCGGTGCATGCGGCACCGGGAAGTTGAACTCGCGGAGCAGGGCGTCGAATGTCGAGCCCAGCGTGGTGGCGGTGCGATCATCCTCATCGGGACGCAGCACCAGGGTGAACTGGCCTCCCCCCGCGATCAGCTCCGCGATCTTTTCGGCAGTCGCCAGGTCAGCCCGCAGGATGTAGATGATGCCGTTGCGAGCCAGGATGGTGAGCATCTGAAAGGTCACCTTGGTCGACGGCCCAG
>JAYUGK010000299.1:0-3222 GCA_043738415.1 Chloroflexota bacterium
TCCGACGGGCACCGCCAACGCAGACCTCGCGACCGGGGCGGTGGAGGTGGCGGTTGACCGGTTCACGGTGCTCAATGCCAGCAAGGTGCCGCCGTTCTACCTCAACGAGGAGCAGTCGGGGCTGGACGAGTCGATTCGGCTGGAGCACCGCTACCTGGATCTGCGTCGACCGAGCCTGCAGGGTCGGATCCTGCTGCGGGCCCGCCTCTCGGGGGCGATCCGGCGTGCCATGGAGCGGGCCGACTTCGTGGATATCGAGACGCCCACATTGATCCGCAGCACGCCAGAGGGGGCACGCGATTTCGTGGTGCCGTCTCGCCTCCAGCCGGGGAACTTCTACGCGCTGCCTCAGAGCCCGCAGGTGCTCAAGCAGCTGCTGATGGTGGCCGGCTACGACCGTTACTACCAGCTGGCGCGCTGCTATCGCGATGAGGACCTGCGCGGCGATCGGCAGCTGGAATTCACCCAGCTCGACTTGGAGATGAGCTTCGTCTCCGAGGGCGACGTGATGGACGCGGTCGAGGCGGTCGTGCTCGCGGTGACGCACGAGGTGCTTCCGGATCGGCCGATCCTGCACGAGCCGTTCCCGCGCCTTACCTATGAGCAGGCGTACGATCGATACGGCTCGGACAAGCCGGACATCCGCTTTGACATGGAGCTGACCGACCTGACCGATGCGGTGGCCAGGGTGGACTTCCGCGTCTTCACCGATGCCCTGGCCGTCGGCGGAACAGTGCGGGCCGTGGTGGCGCCGGGCTGCGCCGACTGGTCACGCCGCGAGCTCGACGAGCTGACCGAACTCGCCCGCCGCGGCGGGGCCGGGGGCCTCGTCCACCTGGCGGCGCAGGCCGATGGCTCGCTCCACGGGCCGGCGGCCAAGTTCTTCGACGCCGCGGCCCAGGGTCGCCTGCGCGCCGCCAGTGGCGCAACAGCCGGTGACCTGCTGCTGGTCGTAGCCGATGCCGACAAGCACCGGGCTCTGGAGGTGCTGGGGCGGCTGCGCCTCGAGCTCGGGACACGGCTGGGCCTGCGCACGCCTGGCGTGCTGGCCTACGTCTGGGTCTACCGCTTCCCGATGTTCAGCTGGGACGAAGAGGGGCAACGCTGGGATGCCACCCACAACCCGTTCAGCGCCCCGGTCTGGGAGGAGGCCGATGGCATGGAGGCCGATCCAGGATTGATCCACGCCCAGCAGTACGACCTGGCACTGAACGGCTGGGAGCTGGGCGGCGGGTCAATCCGGATCCACCGTCGCGACCTGCTGGAGCGCGCCTTCGCGCTGATGGGCCACAGCGTCGAGGGGATGCGCGACCAGTTCGGTGCGCTGCTCGACGCCCTCGAATATGGAGCGCCGCCCCACGGCGGGATTGCCCTGGGGCTCGATCGTTGGGCGGCACTGCTTGCCGACCAGGACAATATCCGCGAGGTGACCGCGTTCCCCAAGACCCAGGCCGGGAGCGACCTGATGATGCGCGCCCCCGCGCCGATCGCCCCCAAACAGCTCGACGAGCTGTCGCTGCGGATCGTTGAGCCTTAGGGCGACGAGAAGCGATAGGCGCGCCACTCCTCGACACGCTCTTGGGGTTGGCGGTCGCCCGCTGATCAAACTGGCCAAGAGGAAGTTGTCGTCCTGCCGCCGGACCGATTGACCGCAGTCGATCGGGGAACGATAGTTCCGCGCATGGGGTGGCAATTCCTGGTCCTGACGCTGTTCGGCTAGGCCCCGGTCGCGCTGCTGGCCTTTGCCCCTGCCTGCGCTTTGCTGGCGCGGCGACGCAATCGCGACGCTGAAACATGGGTGCTGCTCGGGGCGGTTGGAGGACCGATCGCACTGGTCTGGATCAATTTCCTTCGCGGACGAGCGCGCCCCAACGAAGCGGGTGCGTTGCGCGCTCGCGACAACGCGCGCCGGCGCGAAGCATCCCGCGCAGACCCGCCGTGGCGTCGTCGCGCTGCCTGCTCTGCCATCGACTGCTCATGCCGGACCATCGCTGCCGTCCAGAAGAGGTCGAGGACCAAATTCAGCGGCGATGGACAGTTTCGGATCGGCGGGCAGCGAATCATCGGTCCCCTCTGGTAGCTGCAACTCCGTGATGGCCCGCATGGTGTGCCAAGTCGTCGCCTAACCTTGGTATCAGTGCGTCGCTCGATCGGGATCTCGTTTGTCGTAGGGATCGTCGGAGGGCTTACTGCCTGCGCCGCCGCCAATGGTCCAGCGGTGTCCGCGGAACTGCAGACGATCGCGGCGTCCTACCTCGAGCTCGTGACGCCATTGAACGACGCGAACTGCACCTTCAGCGCCGTTCTGTTAGTCCCCAACGCCACGCTTGACGATCTGAAGCAGGGAGCTGCGGATGATGCCGTCAGCCTTCGAACCTTCGCCGATAGCACGCGGGCAATCGAGTGGCCGCCCGAGATCACCAGAGATGCCCGCGATCTCATTGATGCTGTCGCGATCAACCAGGCCGCCGCGCAGGCTGCGGCAGAGGCGCCAACGCTGGCCGCCTTCAATAGCGCTTTCCGCGATATCAGCGCAGCCAATGCGGCATCAACACGTGCGGCCAGCGTGGTGCGCAGCGACCTCGGTCTGTCCGGTGCCTCCGGGGACCCGTGCAAATCCTTTGAATCGGGTGCGCCCCATCGGCGGCACCGCAGTCTGGCCGTAGGCTGCCGAGCGCAGGATCGCAAGACAGTCGAGTTGCACCATTCAGTTAGGAGGCAATCGTGACAAGGCTCGTCATGCCGGGCTTATCTCACCCCACCGGTATTCGGCTCATCGGCGGTCTGGTCGCTGTTGCGGCCTGGCTGCTGTTCGGGTGGGCTTCTGGCTGGAGCTACCTGGGCGGTCCCACTGGGGCGGGGGCTCTAGCGGTTGCGCCGTACATCGCTCTCGGAGTCCTGGCTGTCCTCGCGGGATGGCGGGCTGATCCGGTCGCGGCCCGGCTCATCTATCTGGGCGGGGTCGTCGGAGCGGCCGTCGTCGCGTGGGTGGCCGGCCCCGTCGGCGTGGAGGCTGGTGCGGACCCCAACATGCGGGCGAGTTACTTCGCGATGCTCATCGTCATGGCCGCAGCGATCTCGGCTGTCGTCGGCCTTCTCGTGGTGTGGGGCGGCTATCGGCTGGCTCGTCAGGCCGGGCGGTAGGCCGTCGGTAAGCGCCGCGCCTAGGCGGCCAGCGGGCCAGGACGACGTTGACGGCGTGAGAAACGTGAGCGGCGAGGG
>JAYUGK010000300.1:0-3193 GCA_043738415.1 Chloroflexota bacterium
TGGTGGAGATGAGGGGACTCGAACCCCTGACCCCTGCGATGCGAACGCAGTGCTCTCCCAACTGAGCTACATCCCCACGAGCCGCGGAAGTATATCAGCGCCCTTTGGGGGCTTCACAAACTAGAACATCTGTTCTATCATCGGTTGGGCCATGACCGATGCCGCCCGGCCCATCCGACCCCTCCCCGAGCTCCTCGAAGCGTTGCGCTCCCATGGTCTGCGGCAGGGTGCGGATCCCGGACCGATGGTCGCCGCCAACCCCCTTCCCACCGGCCAGCCCGGGCTCGACGCGGCGCTGCGCAGCGGCGGCTGGCCGCGCGGCGCCCTGGCCCTGCTCGACGCCCCGGCCGGCGGCGGCGCCACCAGCCTGGCGCTCGGCTCGCTGGCCGCCTGCCAGTCCGCCGGTGGACTGGTCGCCTGGCTCGATCCCCTGGGCCACTTCGACCCGGCGACCGCTGCCCGACTGGGCGTCTCGCTGGAATGGCTGCTGGTCGTCCGTCCCGCCGACCCCGCCGAGGCGGTGGAGCTGGCCGGCTGGCTGGCCCGCAGCCGCCTTATCGACCTGCTCGTCCTGGACCTGGCCGATACTCCACCCGCGAGCGGCCTCGACCGTGGTCTGGGTCGCCTGGCCGACCTGCTGCTGCGTGCCGGGGGCGTGGGCCTGCTGCTGGCCGGGCCGCGTGGCCGCGAGGCTGCTGGGCGGGTCGCCGGGGTGCGGGTGGCGCTGCATCGGCTCGCCTGGCTGGCGGTTGGGCAGGACCTGGTCGGGCAGCGCGTCGAGGCGACCGTGACGCGTCATCGTTGGGCGCGGGCCGGCGGCCGTGCCGAGCTGGACCTGTGGTTCGGCGAGGGGCGCCGGATCGATCCGCTCCTCCGCTCGCTGGCCGTCCCACGCGAGGTGGCTCCCGCCGCCGAGCGGCCGGCGCTCCGCGTCATCTCCGCCTGACGCGGTCCCCGATGTGCGGCGGAGGAGCATTCAACGCTCCTAACAGCCAAGAAGCGGTCTGTTCGGGGCGGAGCTGGGCTGACAGGAGCGTTCAGCGCTCGCATCGGCCAAGCAGAGGCTGTTTGGAGGCGCAAGGTGGCTGATAGGAGCGCTCAGCGCACGCAGCACGGCGATGTACGCTCAGCGTACGTAACGGCCAAGCAGAGGCGCTTTGCGGCCGCAACTTGCCTGATTTGTACGCCCAGCGTACAAATCAGGCAAGAAAAGGGGCTCTCTAGGCAGGAATGGGCGCCTTCCAGGCGCAACTTCGCCGTTGTGTACGCTCAGCGTAAATCTAACCGCGGGACGGCCCCGTGACCCGACTGCTGGCCCTCGTCTGGCCGGACGGGCGCAACTTCGCCGTTGTGTACGCTCAGCGTAAATCTAACCGCGGGACGACCCCGTGACCCGACTGCTGGCCCTGATCTGGCCGGAGCTGCGTGGGCCGGAGCTGCGTGTGCCAGACGCGACCGACCCCACGCCCCTTACGCTCCTCACGGCCATCCTGGACCGCCTCGATGACCTCTCTCCGCGGATCCAGGCAGTGGACCGGGGAGTGGCCCTGCTCGACATCACGGGCCTGGGCTCGCTATTCGGCGATGAGCGGCGGATCGCCGCGCGGGCGGTGGCCCTGACCCGCGGACTCGCTCCCCTCCAGGTACGGGCGGGAGTGGGGGACAACCGCTGGCTGGCGGTCCTCGCCGCCCGCCTGGCGCGCCCCCGGCGAGCGGATGCGCCGGCCGCCTTCCTTGCCCTCACCGCCGGAGAGGCAGCCGCCACCCTCGCCCCGCTTCCACTCGACCTGCTCCCCGCCGATCCGGCCACCCGGGCCCGCTTCGCGCTCTTCGGGCTGACGGTGATGGGGGAGCTGGCTGCCCTCCCCCGCTCCGCGGTCGGCGCGCAGTTCGGCGCGGTCGGGGAGCGGCTCCAGCAGCTCGCCCGGGGCGAGGATCCGCGTCCGCTGGTACCCCGGCGTCGTCCAGAGCAACTCACCGGAACAACCACCTTCGAGCCGCCGGCAGAGGGGATCACCGAAATCGCCCTGGAGCTCCGCCGCCTCACCGCGGAGCTGTGCGACACGCTGCGCACCCGCCACCTGGCGCCCGGCCGCGCAACCCTCGCGCTGAGACTCGAGGACGCCCCGCCACTCAGCATCGAGCTGGCCTTTCCCGAGCCGGCGCTGGAGCCGGACTGGATCGCGCGCCTGCTGATCGGTCGTCTCGAACAGGCCGCCCGCGCGCGACACGCGGAGGAGGAGCCGCGGATCACCGCCATCGGCCTCACCTTCGACCGCCTGGCGAATCCCGCCGCCCGGCAGCTGTCGGCGTTCGAGGCGCGGGTCGGACGCTGGGAGGAGCTGCGCTGGTCGCTGGAGCGGCTCTCCATGCGCTTCGGGGAGGGCCGCCTGTGGCGGGCCAGCCACGATCGCCCGACCGCGTCGCTTCCCGAACGGCGGGCACGCCTGGTGGAGATCGGTCCGTCATGACCCGCCTCTACCTTGACCATCCACTGATCCAGGTCGAGACCGATGCCGATGGCACACCGCTCCGCCTGCGCCTGGACGGCGAGACGCACGGCGAGGTGGGGATCTGCAACCGCTGGCGCGTGGACGACGATTGGTGGCGCACCCCCACCGTGCGCGCCTACTTCAAGCTGGTCACCCGCGACGGGCTGCTGTGCACCGTCTACCTCGACGAGATGCGCGGCACCTGGCACCTGGAGCGCATCTTCGACTAGGCCGATCCCGCGTACCATCGGCGCATGCCGACCCACCGCGTTGATCGCCTCTGGCCCGATCCGGCCGCCGACCTCGACCTCGACGCCGCCTTCGCCGACCTGGCCCTGCCGCCGGCCCCGCAAGGCCGTCCGCTGGTGGGGCTCAACATGGTGACCAGCATCGATGGACGGGCGCAGCTCGGTGGCCGTACCGAGGGGCTCTCCGGCCGGGCCGACCGTGAGCTGCTGCAGCGCTACCGCGTCCCCTATGACGCGGTCGCCAGCGGGGTTGGCACGCTGCGCGCCGACGACTTCTACTCGCACCTCGGGCACGTCGCCTCGGCGGCCCGGGTGGCCGCGGGTCGTTCGCCGCAGCCACTTGCCGTGCTCATCGCCGGGGGCGGCCGCGTACCGACCGACCGTCGCTTCTTCGAATACACCGATCAGCCGCGCGTGCTCGCCGTGGGCTCGGGCAGTCCGTACGTCGGCGCG
>JAYUGK010000301.1:0-3192 GCA_043738415.1 Chloroflexota bacterium
CCGATGAAGCCACGACCCGCGGTCATCCCCTGCTGGAACGAGTTCGTGCCTTCCATGCTCAGGTACGCGCCGGCGAGCCCAGCCAACGCCCCGGCCAAGACGACATTGCGGTACCGCAGCCAGATGACATCAATGCCGACCGTCTCCGCCGCGCGGGGATGCTCACCCACGGCACGCGTGCGAAGGCCCCACCTCGACCGAAAGAGGAGCACCTGGAAGACGATCACGATGACAATGAGCGACATGGCGATCGGCCCCTGCCGCAGAAACATCTCGCCGATCCATCCGACGAACGGGATCTCGGCCAGCTCCTTCGGCGGCCTGAATCGCACGAACGCACCGGCACCATTCGGGGAGCCCTGTGAGATCAGGGTGTTGAGGTAGCCGGTCAAGCCGAAGGCGGCGATATTGATGATCGTGCCGCTGATGATCTGGTCTGCGCGGACCGAAATCGACAGCCAGGCGTGGAGAAGCGAGATGAGCATGCCGGTCACGAGCGCAGCAAAGAGCGCGACGATCAGGGTCGGCGTGATGCCAAACACAAAGTCGGAAGAAGTCCCTCCCAGCACCGGCTGCACGAGGACGCCGACGTACCAGCCCACGAAGGCCGCGGCGATCATGATGCCTTCGATGCCGATGTTTACGACGCCTGAGCGCTCGCACATCACGCCGCACAGGGCAGCCAGGGCGATCGGCGTCGCGTTCTGCAGGATGATCGGCGCGATGTTGGGGACGATCTCGATCAGATACCCAACGAACTGGAACAGGAGCCCGAAAACGGGGACCGAGTAGAGAAGGTGGAGCAGGCCGTCCATCAGCGGCGGACCGAGTCGCGCCCGTAGGTGCGCGCGATGGTATCGGTTGATTCGATGCCGGCCTTGACCCCTCGCAGTTTGAATAGGCGGCGGATGACCGTGTGCGCAACGAGGAACAGCAGGATCGTGGCCTGCAGCACGTCGACCAGCTCCGCCGGGATGAGGCTCTGGGTCTGGATCTGCATCAGCGGCGACCCAGCGCGCATGGCGCCGAACAGGAGTGCGGCAAAGACGATCCCGATGGGGCTGGAGCGACCGAGCAGCGCCACGGCGATCGAGTCGAAGCCGACGGTGGTGCCGAACGACGCGGTCATGTAGTGGGTGACGCCCAGGACGACCATCGCGCCCGCGAGCCCGGCAAGCGCACCTGCGAGCGACATGGTGAGGACGACGACCAGCCGCGGCTGCATCCCGGCATAGCGAGCCGCATCCGGATTGGCGCCCACGGTCCGGATCTCGAAGCCGCGCGTCGTCCGGAACAGGAGCCAGCCAACGATGAGGACGGCTGCCAGCGCGACGAGCATTCCGAGGTGGCCATTTCGGCCGACGATGACGGGTAGGGCGGCGTTCCCCACCTGGGCCGTGATTGGCGATGGCGACCCCGGCTGATCGAGCGGACCGCTCACGGCCCAGGCGATGATCGCAACAGCGACGTAGTTCAGCATGATGGTGGTGACCACCTCGTGCGCCCCAGAGATGGCCTTGAGGAAACCGGGGATGAATCCCCAGGCCGCTCCAGCCACGGCCCCAGCCAGCAGCGCAACCGGAATGGCGATGAATGGCGAGGCCTCGTTGAGAGCCACGCCGACAGTGACCGAACCGAGAGCCCCGAGCAGGAATTGTCCCTGTGCACCGATGTTGAAGAGCCCAGCCTTGAACGCCACGCCGACCGCGAGGCCGCCGAGGACGAGCGGGGTCGCGGCTCGAATGGTGTTGACGATTGCATCGAGTTTGCCCATGGCACCCTGGAAGAGGGCGGCATAGGCCGTTAGAGGCAGCGAGACGTCAAATGGGTGGCCTGGGACAACTACCTCCGACGCCAGGATGACGAGTGCGCCCACCACCAGCGCAAGCACGATCGAGACGAAGGGGATGGCAATCGCCGCCCAGACGATTCGGGCTAGCGCGCTGAGCCGTTGCTGCACGCTGGCTTGCCACTGGGCGGTCACGCCGCTGCCGGCCCGCTCGGCGCGCCGGACACCGGCGACCCGCCGGTCGCCATGAGGATGCCGATCTCGTTCTTGTCTGCCGTCCGTCCGTCGCGGACTGCCGCGATCTGCCCGCGGTAGATCACCGCAATCCGATCCGAAAGCTCCAGGACCTCGTCCAGCTCTGCGGAGACCAGCAGGATGGCCGTCCCGGCGTCACGCTTGGCGATCGCCTGCCGGTGGATGAACTCGATGCTCCCGACATCGAGGCCGCGCGTTGGCTGGTCGAGCACGAGCAGGCGTTGCTCGCCATCGAATTCCCGCGCCACGATGAGCTTCTGCTGGTTTCCGCCGGACAGCGTTCCAGCAGTGACCTCGGCGGAGGGCGTACGCACATCGAAGTCGCGGATGCCGCGGTTCGCGCGCTCCTCGATCGCCGCCTCGTTCCGGATCATGCCCCGTGAGTACGGCGCCGCGTAGTAGTCGGTGAGAATGAAGTTGTCCCTCAGCGGGAAACTCAGGACGAGGCCGAAGCGATGACGGTCAGCAGGAATGAAGCCGACGCCGAGCCGATGTCGCTCACGGGCACCGACGTTGGTCAAGTCGTGATCCGCCAGCCGGATCTGTCCGGCGCTTGGTCGCCGCAGCCCCACGATCGCCTCGACCAGCTCATCCTGGCCGTTCCCGGCCACGCCGGCTATGCCGACGATCTCGCCCGCTCTGACCTCGAGGCTCACCCCGCGCACAGCCTCACTGCCGCGGTCGTCCTTTACCCGGAGCCCCTCGACCTTGAGGACGACATCGCCAGGCTCAGACGCACCGCGGTCGACGGTCAGATTGACCTCCCGGCCGACCATCATCTCGGCGAGGTCCTCCTCGTTGGTGGCTGCAGGAATGCGGCTCCCCACCACTTTGCCTCGACGAATCACCGTGATCCGATCCGCGATCTCGAGGACTTCGTACAACTTGTGGCTGATAAAGATGATCGAGTAGCCCTCAGCGCGCAGCCTGCGCAAGACGGAGAAGATCTCCTTGGTCTCCAGCGGGGTCAGGACCGCCGTCGGCTCGTCGAGCACTAGGATCCGCGCGTTGCGGTAGAGGGCCTTCAAGATCTCGACCCGCTGCTGCCAGCCTACGGATAACGATCCAACGCGTTGCTCGGGGTCAATCTCCCAGCCGAAACTCATGGCGAGGTCACGAATCCGGCGGTGCGCCCCGGCGCGGTCGAG